>CAZFCG010000013.1:0-35373 GCA_964517595.1 uncultured Geobacter sp.
GATGACCTGAAGATGAGATGCAAGATGCCCATGTTATTTGTTTACAGTTCCTTAAGAATAGCGGCCATTTTCCCCCGAATCAGGTCCTCAAGATCGCTCGCCTCTCACCCCTTCCGTTCCGGAAGCCTTATGAACTGCGCGAAAACCAGGGAAACCAGCCCCAGGATCGCACCCCCGAAAAAGGGGATCCTGTAGTCTATCATCCAGAGGAACCCGCCCAGGGCGGGCAGGAAGACGGCGGCCATGTGGTTGATGGTTATGCCCACCGCGGTGCTGGGCGCGATGTCTCCCGGGTCTGCTATCTTGTGGAAGTAGGTTCTTATCGCCACCGAGAAGTTGAAGAGAATGGAGTCGAAGATGTACATGGTAGTCACCAGGCCTTTGGACGAGGCGTATGCGTAGGAAAGAAATATCAGGATTACCCCTGAATATTCAACCGTGCAGAGGGTCCGCTCTCCCCATGCGAGAATCGCCCTACCTATGAGGGGATTGAGGAACCAGTTGATGGCGTTGTTCACCAGAAAGAGGATGGTTACCTCCCGCACGGAAAAATGGAATATTTTCACCAGGAGAAAGATGGAGAACACCGTAAAGATCTGCCTCCGGGCGCCGGAAAGGAAGGTTAGAAGATAGAAAAGCCAGTAGCGGCGCCGCACCACCATCCGCAGCCGCTGGGGCGGAACCCCCTTGCGGGTAGGGTCCTGGAAGAGCCCCCAACAGCCGGCGAGGAAAACCAGGGCGCCTATGACCAGAAACAGGCCCTGAAAGTCCAGATAAGCGCCGAGAACCCAGATGAGGATGGCCGAAGCGATGCTGGAAGCCGCCGCGATGCTCCGCAGCCTGCCGATAACCAGGGGGGAGATGTGGGTGGCGAAGTACTGGAGGGTAAGGGACTGGTTGGTGGTTTCGTAGACATGGAAGCCGATGCTCATGAAAACCGTCGTGAAAAGAACGCCTCCATAGGAAGGAAGCAGTCCGGTCAAAGCCACTCCGATACCCAGGACTGCTATGGAAAGGGCCGAGAGGCGATGCTCCCTGATAACCAGCAGCATGTATACTGCCAGAAGGGCCAGGAACCCCGGAACCTCTCGGAAGGACTGGATTACGCCCACGTGCCGGCCTTCCAGATGAACCACTTCCACGGCGAAATTGTTGAAGAGGATGGTATAGCCCTGAAGGCCGATCATGGATGCGGCCGTGAGTACGGCCAGGAAGCGGAGCATCGGTTTATGGGCTTCTTGTATCATGGACGTCCCTTTGCGGTCTTTGTTGAGGCGCCATTGTATGCCTATCACGGCCGGCATTCAAGCCGCCCATGAAAAAAGGCCGTCCGTAAACATTTCCGGACGGCCTTTTTTTATTGTGCGCACTCGCAGCGTCAGTAACGATAAAAGTCCGCCTTGTATGGCCCCTCCACCGGCACTCCCAGATATTCGGCCTGCTCCCTGGTGAGGGTGGTGAGCTTTACCCCCAGCTTTCCGAGATGGAGACGCGCCACCTTTTCATCGAGAACCTTCGGCAGCATGTAGACCTTCTTTTCATAGGCGGAGTTGTTGGTCCAGAGCTCTATCTGCGCCATGACCTGGTTGGTGAAGGAACTGGACATGACAAAGCTGGGATGGCCCGTGGCGCAGCCCAGGTTGACCAGACGCCCCTCGGCCAGGAGGATGATCTTCCTGCCGCCGGGAAAGGTCACCTCGTCCACCTGGGGTTTTACATTCACCCAGGGAAGATCCCGGATGGCGGCGATGTCTATCTCGTCGTCGAAATGGCCGATATTGCATACAATGGCCTGATCCTTCATCTTTTCCATGTGGATACGGGTTATGACGTTCACGCACCCGGTGGCGGTGACGAAGATGTCGCCGACGGGAGCGGCATCCTCCATGGTGGTCACCTCGAAGCCTTCCATGGACGCCTGGAGGGCGATAATCGGGTCTATCTCGGTTATGAGCACCCGGGCGCCCTGGCCGCGCAGGGAATGGGCGCACCCCTTGCCCACGTCGCCGTAGCCGCAGACAACGGCCACTTTCCCCGCAATCATCACGTCGGTGGCCCGTTTGATTCCGTCCAGAAGGGACTCGCGACATCCGTAAAGGTTGTCGAATTTGGACTTGGTGACCGAATCGTTGACGTTGAAGGCCGGGACCGCCAGTGTTCCCTTTCTCATCATGTCATAAAGGCGGTGAACACCCGTGGTGGTCTCCTCGCTGATACCCTTCACATGGGGCAGTATCTCCGGGTATTCCTCGTGCACCAGCTTGGTGAGGTCACCCCCATCATCAAGGATCATGTTCAGAGGCATTCCGTCCGGCCAGAAAACCGTCTTGCGCATGCACCAGTCGTATTCCTCTACGGTCTCTCCCTTCCAGGCGAAGACCGGAATCCCGGCGGCGGCCATGGCCGCCGCCGCGTGGTCCTGGGTGGAAAATATGTTGCAGGAAGACCAGCGAACCTGGGCGCCCAGTTCGATAAGGGTTTCGATGAGCACGGCGGTCTGTATGGTCATGTGAAGGGAACCGCCGATGCGCGCGCCCGTCAGGGGTTTTGAGGCCCCGTATTCCTCCCTGAGCGCCATCAGCCCGGGCATTTCCTTTTCCGCCATGGCTATTTCCTTGCGGCCCCAGGATGCAAGGGTTATGTCTCTTACTTTATAGTCGTTGAAAGCGGCAGGCGCGCCGCTAACCTGTATTGCCGTGGCCTCCATGGTTATTCCTCCGTTCATTAATTGTAAGCCGGAAAAGAAGACCGCAAAACATCGTCTCCATTTCCGGCTCATATTCTTTTTAATCCATTTTGCTGACGAGGTAAAGGGCTGAAAGTCATCCGGTCCCTCAGGCGGCTTCCTCTTCCTCGCTTTCAACAGCCACCCCGGCGAACAGCTCGTCGAAAATCTCGCCAACGGTAGACATGCGTTCCGCCTTCCAGGCGTTGGAGCCGCAGAAGACCAGCCCGGTCTCCACGTCCCCGCGCTGCGCCCGATCCAGGGCACGGACAATGCAGAAGCGCTCGCCGCTCTCCTTGAAGCTGCACTTTTTCAGGCAGCCGCTGAAGCAGGTGAAGCCTTGTTCCTGATCATGGTCCACGATGGCCTGCCGGTTGCGGACAAGGGCCCTTCCCGGCAGTCCCGCCGGGCTCATGATGAGGCCGATATCCTCCTTGCGGCAATCGATGTAGGCGCGCTTGAAGCTGTCGGCAGCATCACACTCCTCGGTCGCTACGAAGCGGCTCGCCATCTGCACGGCGTCCGCGCCTTCATCCAGGGCATGGAGCAGGTCGTCCCGGTCCCATATGCCGCCGGCTGCTATGACAGGCACATCCGCTCCATATTCGGCGCGGAAGAACTCCTTCACCCCCCGCACCGTCGCGTATTGATCGTAGTCCCCGATGCCGATGTTCTCCATCTTTTCCCCCAGGTGCCCCCCTGCCGTATCGGGGTCTTCAACAACCACGGCGTCGGGAAGGCGACCATAGCCCTTCCACCACTTCTTGGCTATGAGCTGGGCCGCCCTTACCGAAGAGACAATGGGAACAAGGGCCACATCGGGCGCATGGGAGGTCAGTTCGGGAAGGGAAAGGGGCAGGCCCGCGCCGCAGATGATCACCTTGGCGCCTCCCTCGATGGATGCCTTCACCAGGGCCTCGAAATCGGAAAGAGCCACCATCACGTTGACGCCAACCACGCCGTCAGGGGCTATGGCGTATGCCTTGCGCAACTCTTCCTTCATTGCTTCCGGTTCGGCCTGGAAGTAGTTCCTGCCCGTGTAATACCGGCTGTTCATGGCAATCCCCGCCGCGGCCACAATGCCGATGCCGCCGTGGAGAGCCACATGTCCGGCCAGAGAACCTCCGGATATCCTGACTCCCATGCCCCCCTGGATCAGCGGATAGCGTACTGTATATTTACCGATGCGAAAACCTTCTTTCATGACACATCCCCCTGGAAACCGCGAATGTCTTTTTTTCATGGATTCAGCATACTGGAAAAATGAAAGGGGTTATGTAATAGTAGTGTAAAAAATCGACGGGTTACGATGGCAAGCCTGCCGGAACACCGGAGGATCCTCCATGAAATGGGTAAAGAAGCTCTTTCATCCCATAATCACATTTATCGGGATTCAACTCATATGGGGGGTCCTCGTATTTCTCTGGATATACTGGTTCATCGGCCAGAACCGGGAGATCAGGAATCTGGCGAGTCACTACCGGCCCGAAATGATCAGGGAAGGATTCAACTGGCCGGTGCTCCTGGGCGGCATCGCAGGGCTGCTTATTGTCCTTGTCGGGGTGTACGTCATCTTTCTCTACTGGAAAAGGCAGTCGGATCAATACCGAAGGCAGAAGGACATCATCTCTCAGGTCACCCATGAACTGAAATCACCCCTGGCATCCATCCAGCTCCATCTGGAGACCATGCGCCTTCGCGCCCTCCCCCCGGAAAAGACGGAGCAATTCCTGGACACCATGCTGGCGGACGTGGATCGCCTGAACAACCTCATAAGCAATCTGCTCATGGCGGCCAGGCTGGAACACCGGCGACGCTCGGCCCAGCGGCGGGTCATGGATTTCAGCGCCTTTGTATCCGACTTTCTCGACAGGAAACGATCAAAACTTCCGGAAGGCGGAAGCATTACCTGCGATCTGGAGGAGAAGGTCCCTGTCTCCTTCAATGCGGAGGAGATGGAAACCGCCCTCAGAAATCTCTATGAAAACGCGGTCCTCTACAGCCCATCCTCCCCCGAGATCCACGTGACCCTGAAGATCGCGGGCAGAAAGTGCCTCGTCACCTTCGCGGACAAGGGAAAGGGAATCGAACCGAAACAACTGCGCAAGGTGTTCCGCATGTTCTACCGGGTCAGGAGCCACGGGGAAAACATCCGGGGCACCGGCCTCGGTCTTTATATCGTGAAGTCCATAATAACGGCGCATGGGGGTTCAATCCGGGTAACGAGCGAGGGCGTCGGAACCGGGTCCTGCTTTCACATAACCCTGCCCCGCGCGGAGCAGCCATGACGGAAGAAAAGCCACATATCCTCCTGGTGGAGGACGAAACCCACCTGGCCCGGGGCATCTGCTTCAACCTCGAGCAGGACGGATACCGGGTAAGCCACCTGGAAAGCGGGGAAGAGGCGCTGCAGCGCCTCGGTTACGACCGCTTTTCACTCATAATCCTGGACATCATGCTGCCAGGCATGAACGGATTCGACGTCTGCGCGGAAATCCGCAAGCTGGACCCGCGCGTGCCCATCCTCATCCTGTCGGCGCGGTCAGAAGAAGGAGACCGGGTAACGGGTCTGGCGGCCGGCGCCGACGACTACCTGATGAAGCCTTTCAACCTGAACGAGTTCCTTCTGCGGGTCAAGGGGATGCTGCGCCGCTCTTCCTGGTATCGTCCGGAGCCGGTGGAGGAAGGATACCGATTCGGCGACAACGAGGTGTTCCTCCTCTCCTACCACGCCCGGACGGCCCAGGGAGAGATAGACCTTACGGAACTGGAGGTCAAGATGCTGGCTTTCTTTTTCGCCAGAGAAGGGAGCGCGGTTCCCCGCTCCACCCTCCTGGAAACCGTATGGGGATATGCGGCGGATACGGAAACCAGGACTCTGGACAACTTCATTGTCCGGCTCAGGAGATATTTCGAACCGGATCCGTCGCACCCGGTCCACTTCCAGACCGTGCGCGGCATCGGTTACAGGTTTGTCAGGGAGCTGGACAGGAAGGAAGAGAAATAGACTGCTGGTAACATCCGAACCTTTCACCCATGGGACACTCCTTGCAGAAGGGCTTCTTTCGGCACATCTCCTTGCAATGCTCCACGACAAGGGCATGGTACTCGTTGAAAAGCCCGGCATCGGAAGGAAGGTTCTTCATGAAAAACGAACGGACCTCTTCGTAGGAGACTATCTCCGGAACAAGGCCGAAGCGCGAAAACAGGCACCTGGTATAGGCATCCACCACGAAGGAAGGCTTGCCGCCGGCATACAGAAGAATCGAGTCGCAGGTCTCCGGGCCGACCCCCTTCACCTTCAGCAGTTCTTCCCTCAAGGTCCGCCAGTCCCCGGCAAACATCCGCTCCAGGCATCCGCCATGCTCCATGAACAGCCAGCCAATGAAGCCCTTCAGCCGGGAACTCTTTACATTGAAATATCCGGCGGGACGAATGAGCTCCGCCAGCCGCTCCATTGGGACATCACGAAGGCCGGCGGGCGAGAGAATACCCTCTTCTTTCAGATTGGCGACGGCCTTCTCCACGTTTCCCCAGTTGGTGTTCTGGGTAAGAATAGCACCCACGCAGACCTCGAAAGGGGTCTCCGCCGGCCACCAGAAACGGGGCCCATACCGGACGAGAAGGGTGTCGAAAATTTCCAGCAGGGAAGTTCTCATTAATACCTCAATTGACTTCTTAACTTGTGAAAGCCAGTGAATGACTATCCCGGAAAGTATACAGGGAAAGGGACAACAGCCCCTTTCCCTGTTTTCAATTTCTCTTCAGCGATGCCCTTGATCAGCGCCCGCCGCGATCTGGTCTCTGAGCCGGCGTCCTCCGTTCGGACGGCCCTCGGTCAAACTGTCTTTGCGGCGCCTCTCTCTGTTGGGGCGGGCGACGGTTGATCTGTTGAGTCGGGGCCTGCCGCTGATCGGGCTGGCGGCGATCCAACTGCTGAGGCGAAGTCCTGCGTTGATCGGGTTGCCGACGGTCGAACTGCTGAGGCGGAGTCCTGCGTTGATCGGGTTGCCGACGGTCGAACTGCTGAGGCGGAGTCCTACGTTGATCAGGTTGCCGACGATCGAACTGCTGAGGCGGAGTCCTGCGTTGATCAGGTTGCCGACGGTCGAACTGCTGAGGCGGAGTCCTGCGTTGATCGGGTTGCCGACGGTCGAACTGCTGAGGCGGAATCTGTCGCTGATCCGGCCGACGTCGATCGAACTGCTGAGGTGGAACTCTCCTCTGATCGGGTTGCCTGCGGTCAAACTGCCGCTGCTGATCCATTCGGACATCAGGACGAGGCCGGTATTCCTGCCGCCTTCTTTCCCTCAAATCCCGCATCTGACGCTCGGTTCTTGGCCGATAGTTATGGACGTTCCAGTTTCTCTGGCCGCGCCAGTAGTTGCTGTGGTGCCAGCTTCTCCAATTGCGATGGAGATGATGAGTCGGTATGCGCTGATAGCGCCACGGGCTCCCGTACCAGCTGCGGGAATGATAGTACCTCCTCCAGTAGGGGTCCACATCGAAATAGAAAACCGGCACGGCGTTGTAGTAGGCCCATCCCCGGTCATAATACTGGGAACGGTACCACCGCCCATCCCACAATCGCCACCACCACCCATTCCAGAAATAGAGATCATCGGCGATATCAGGCACGGCGTATACATTGTTTGTTTCGGGAAGGACAATAACCTCGGGACTGGTGGCAAAGGCTATCGGAGGCGGCAGGTTGACACCGAAATGGATATCAACCTGGGAGATCGCCTGCACGGGATAAAGCATAACCGTTGCCGAAAAGATCACCCACAAGAGCTGCTTCTTCATAATTACCTCCCTTGACCGGAGTATTCCGGATATTCAATCCACCTCGCACATAACGACCAGTATTGTACCAAGTCTATCTATCCATGAAGCACCTGTCAAACAGTGTTTGTTTCGATACTCTTCCAGCAGCATGTCCTGAAAATCCAATTCGGCCACCGGCGAGATGTCCCACGGGCAAAGAAATCACGACATATCCCCATGGTTCCGTCCCGGATGAGGTCGATTCTATCCTGGAACAACCCGTCCACCCGTACTATATTTTCCAGAAGCAACCGGCAGCCCTTTTCTGCTATATTCGAGAAATTCCACTCCGTGAGGACACCATGCTGACAGTCAAAGAGACAGAGACGATGCTGCTTTCTGAGCTCAGGGCTCTGAAAGAGCGCAACGAACAACTGGAAACGGGAATGTCGGCCCTGGGGCGGGAAAACGAAGCCCTCCGGAAAGACATCGAAGACATGCAGGGAAGCTGTCTGAACAGCGCACTGCTAACGGAGACGGCTGCAATCCTTCTGGAAAACGACGACCCGCAGACGGCGGTTGACCTGCTGTGCCAAAAGGTTCTGGCGTTTCTCAAATGCGACGCGTTCTTCAATTACATTGTGGACTATGAACAGAGGCGTCTCCACCTGAACGCCTGCGGCGGCATTCCGGATGACGCTGTGCAAAAAATGGAATGGCTCGACTACGGGGTGGGGCTCTGCGGATGTTCCGCTCGCGACGGTCAAAGGTTGGTCGTGGAAAATCTCCAGGACACCGAAGACCAGTACACGGCCCTGGTCCGGCCCTTCGGCATTCAGGCTTATGCCTGCCACCCACTTATTTCCCAGGGACAGATTCTTGGTACCCTGTCCTTTTGTACCCGCACAAGGTTGAGATTCCGCGACGAGGAACTCTTCGTCATGAAGGCGGTTGCCGATCAGGTGGCCATCGCCATGGACAGGGTTCTGTCATACCAGCGCATTTCTCAATCAGAGAAAAAGTTCAGGGAGATCTTTGAGAATGCCAGTGACGCCATCTTTCTCTTAAAGGAGGATCTTTCCATCTTCGATTGCAACCCGGCAGCCGAGGAAATACTGAAGTGCGATAAATCCAGGATTGTCGGGCAAACAACACTGGCGTTTTCTCCCCCATTGCAGGATGACGGCGTTTCTTCGGAACGGAAACTGACTGAGTCACTGAATCTTGTCTTGAGAAACCGCCCACAGAGCTTCGAGTGGCTGTTCCGGAGGCCCAACAGCATGCAATTCGAGGCCTCGGTTGTAGCCAACACTTTCCGCATGAACGGCAGACCGGCGATTCTGTGTATTGCCAGAGACATCACCGAACGGAAAACGATGGAAAGGGATTTTTTACAGGCGCAGAAGATGGAAATCGTGGGTCGCCTGGCCAGCGGAATCGCCCATGATTACAATAATATTATTATGGCTATCAAAGGATATGTGGGTATCCTGCTTCCCAGGATGGATGCGGCTCGGGAAGATGTCCACTATATGAAAAGAATCGAGGCACTGGCAAAGAGAGCGGGGAATCTGACACAGCAACTGCTCGCTTTCGGCAGAAACAAGGTTGCGCTGCCCAAGCCCAATGATCTGAACTATATTGTGAGAAAGATGAAAATCATCCTCAGGTGGCTTGTGGGCGACGGTTTAGAGTTCAGAATGTCCCTCAACAAGGAACCGCTGGTGATTATGGCGGTAGCGGGACAGATCGAACAATTGCTGGTTAATATCGTCGTCAACGCCAGGGACGCGACTCCGAAAGGAGGGCTCATCAGGGTCTCCACGTCCTTCTCGAAGACAGACGGTCCCCGGGGGAACAAGGAGGATAGTTGCGCCGTCCACGGCTACGCACTGCTCTCAATATCGGACAATGGAACTGGCATGAACGAGGCGACGAAACAGAAGATATTCGAACCTTTTTTCACCATGAAGGAGGTGGGTAAGGGTACGGGTCTGGGCCTTTCGGTGGTATATACACTTGTGAGGAATCACGGCGGTGATATCAGTGTGGACAGCCGTGAAGACGAGGGAACGACATTCAACATCCGCTTCCCGCTCCTGCACGACGTTCAATCCATCAATAATGGCTGAAGCACCGGCAAACTCACGCTAAACCTTAGGAACTGCAAACAAATAACATGGGCATCTTGCATCTCATCTTCAGTCCATCTTTGACCGAACCTCAATCACCAAATCCTCAACGTAGCCCTGCTACGTCTGCGGTTTGGTTCAATCAGTTCAGCCAAATCTGAACTGAATCTGAACGCAATATTGACCATGCTATTCATTTACAGTTCCTTATCCGAAAACCCGTACAGCTTCCGGATAACGTATCTTGGGCGGCGGCGGACCTCCTGGTATATTCTACCCACGTATTCCCCCACAAGCCCGATGCCGAAGATGACAATGCCAAGAAAGAAAAAGAGAATGGCGAACAGGGTGAAGACCCCTTCCACCTCGGCGCCGACCATGAAGCGCCTCAGGAGCAGAAACAGGGCGAACACCAGGGAAAGCGCGGATGTCGCCAACCCAAGCAGTGCGAAGAGCTGGAGCGGAACCACTGAAAATCCCGCCATGAGGTCGAAATTGAGGCGCACCAGCCTGTACAGGGAATACTTGCTCTCCCCCTGGGATCGCTCGCAGTGGGAGACGGCGATCTCCGCGGGATTCGAGGAGAATGTCTGCGCCAGGGCCGGAATAAACGTGGTGGTTTCCCGGCAGCGGTTGATATTATCTATGATGTTCCGGTGATAGGCGCGCAGCATGCACCCGTAATCGCTCATGCGCATGCCCGTCATTCGATTGGTGGTGATGTTCACGGCCCTTGACGCCATTCTGCGGAAAAAGCTGTCCCTTCTCTTCATGCGGATGGTGCCGACCACGTCGTGGCCTTTCTCTATTTCGCTGATGAGGCGGGGAATCTCTTCCGGCGGATTCTGCAGATCGGCATCAAGAGTTATGACGATCTCTCCCCGGCACATCTCGAAGGCGGCCAGGATTGCCATGTGCTGCCCGAAGTTGCCGTTGAATTCGATTATCTTCACCCCAGGCAGTTCCAACGCTTTTTCCCGGAGAATGGCAAGGGAGCGGTCACGGCTGCCGTCGTCCGTGAAGATGATCTCGAAGGGGCGGCCAACTCCAGCTACAACCGGGTAAAGTCGATCCAGGAGAGGTCCGATGTTCTTCTCTTCGTTATAGACGGGAATGACAATTGACAGGTAGGGTTGTTCTTCCATCCGATGCATCCTTTTTATTTCCTGTTGCGGGTTATAACGTTTTTAACTGCCTCAACCACATCACCAGCGTCCTCCATGGTCATCCGGGGGAAGAGGGGAAGGGACAGGATACGGTCCGAGGCATAATCGGCATTGGGAAGCGAACCGGCGGGGACGGGCATGTTCTCGCGGTACCAGGGATGGTGGTGCACGGCCTTGAAGTGAAGGCCCGTTCCGATGTTTTCCTTTTTCAGTTCGGCCATGAACTGGTCGCGGTCGATGCCAAGTTTCTCTATCCTTACCAGCGGGGTATAGAGGTGCCAGGCATGGCGGTATGGATAGGGCGCCGCCGCCGGGGTTATGACCTCCTCCACCCCGGAGAAGGCCTTGTTGTAATACTCCGCAATCCCGGCGCGACGCTGGATGAACCTATCCAGTTTGGTGAGCTGGTGGATACCTATGGCCGCCTGTATATCCATCATGTTGTATTTGTAGCCGGGGAGCACAATATCGTAGTTGGGCGTGCCCTGGGCGGAATAGCGTTTCCACGCCTCACGGCTCATACCGTGGAATTTGAGCAGGGAAACCTCCTCGGCCACCTTCTCGTCATGGGTGCACACCATACCGCCCTCGCCGGTGGTGATGTTCTTGATGGGATGGAAAGAGAAAACAGAAACAGTATCAAAGGAACCGACCCTTTTCCCCCTGTATTCCGTGCCCACCGCATGGGCCGCATCCTCCAGCACCTTCAGGCCGAACTCGTCCGCCAGCGCAAAGACGGCGTCCATATCGCAGGGAAGACCGGCAAAGTGCACGGGAATAAGGGCCTTTGTCCGTCCGGTAATCTTTTCCCGAACCTTTGACAGATCGATATTCAGCGTGCCAGGCTCGATATCCGCCAGAACCGGCTCGGCGCCCACGTGGATGATGACATTCACCGTGGCGGCGAAGGTCATGGGAGTGGTAATCACCTCATCCCCCGGACCGACGCCCATGGCCCTGAGCGCCAGTTCCAGACCGGCGGTGGCGGAACTGAGGGGCACGGCGTACCCGGCGCCCACGTATGCCTTAAAATCGTCCTCGAACCTCTTCACCTTCGGACCAGTGGTGATCCACCCCGATTGCAGCGAATCAACGACCTCGCGGATCTCTTCATCTTCAATGGTTGGTATGGAAAACGGCAAAAATTCCTCGCGCACGAAAACCTCCAGAATAATTGGGTAAATATACTAGCCTCTGCAAAAGCACTGAAAAGCGCTCCCCCTCTCTTGGGGCGTTGGTTGGGAGTGTGAAAAGGGGCGGCATGCGATATTTCGGCGCCTTTCCCCCTCTCCCTGACCCTCTCCCACCAGGGGAGAGGGAACTTCTTTGACATATGCAAGAGGCTGAAACAGTAGACATCACCAGCGAATAACTATCTCTTGACTTCAAACCTTTGTCTTCAAACCTTTAACTTTTAACTTTTCACTTTTCACTTTTCACTTTTCACTTTTCACTTATTACTAATCAAAACCGACTCCCCCCACGCCGCGACCACTTTCACCGGCGTCTTCACCCTGGAGCCGAAGAGGGAAAGGTCCCCACGCCGGATGATCGCAACGTATGCAACCGGCGAATCCCACCATTGGTGGAATGTTTCAGGGTCGATGAACCATCCCGGTTCCGTCTCACGGAGACTGCCGAACTCCAGTTCGCCAACGGGCCCGGCCAGTATGACCCTCCTCCCCGCATAGAAAGGGAGACTCTGGCGATAGATATCGTAACTCACCAGGGGGGTACCCTGGTATCTTTCCCGGACAACCGCGGCCAGTTCCCGGGTAGACCATCTCTGCACGGAACGGGCGAATACGGCGGAGGGAGCTGACATGGCGCCAAGGCCCGCTGTAAGGAAGAGGAGGAGAAGGGCCGTTGCCCGGTGTTTTCCCATCAGCGCAAGCCCCGCGGAGATGAGCCCGCCGGCGGCGAAGACGCCCCCCAGCAGCAATGCGTCATCCATGTCTATCCTGGGACGGGCCGCCAGGCGCGTATAGAGCAGGAACCCGGAACCGCTGATGAACAGGAACAGCGCGGCCGCAAGCGCCTGTGCGCTGAAAAGGCGCTTTCCCGCGTCCAGAGCCGCGGAAATGTAGGCGCCCATGAGAAGGGCTATGGCCGGGAAAACCGGCAGGATGTAGGGGATAAGCTTGGAACTGGACACGGAAAAGAAGGTGAAGATAACCCCTGCCCAGAGCAACAGATACAGACGAATGGAATCGCGCTTCTTCCAGGCCTCCATGGCGGTTCCTGTAAGAAAGAAAGACCACGGGGCCATGCACCCCAGCAGAACCGGAATAAAAAACCAGGGCGGCTCATAGCGCCGGTGGACCTTGGTAGTGAAGCGTTCGAAATGCTCATGAATAAAGAAAAACCTCGGGAATTCTGGATTTTTCATGGAGACCAGCACAAACCAAGGCGCGCAGACCGCCAGAAAGAGGCAGATGCCTCCGGGAAGGCGCATCTCCCGCAACAGGTCCCACCGCCTCCCCAGCAGCATATAGAGGAAAATGACCCCTCCCGGCAGCACGATTCCGATCAGGCCCTTGGCCAGCACGGCCAGGGCCGCGAAGAGGTAAAAGAGATAATAGTAGAGCCCCTTTCTCTCCTCTTCCGGCCTCGAGGCCAGCAGGAAGCAGCCCAGGGCCGCCGTCATGCAAAAGGTCAGGGGATTGTCGATGATATTCATCCGCGACTGGAACAGGTAACCCACCGAGGAGCCAAGGACCATGGCCGCATAAAGGCCCTCCCTGCGCCCGAAGAGTTTTCTCCCCATATGATAGATGAAGAGGACGCCGCAGAGTCCGAACAGGGCCGACGGCAGACGCGCCGCGGCCTCGTTTTTTCCCAGCATGGACATGGAAAGGGCATTGACCCAGTAATGCAGCGGGGGTTTTTCGAAGTATTTGACGTAGTTCAGGCGGGGGGTGATGAAGTCTCCGCTCTCCAGCATCTCTCTGGGAATCTCGGCATAGCGGCTTTCGTCAGGTTCTTTGAAGGGAAGAGAGCCGAGGAAAGAGAGATACAGGAAACCGGAAACGACGAGGATAGCGGCGATATCCACCCACGCCCTTCCCTGTTTGCGCGTCAGGAAATGAGAAATCTTATTCATCATAGTAATTGTTATCAGCAATAATCTGTTCTGGGGTGATTACTCTCAGGGAGAGGGTTTACCATGCAAGTGAAAAGATCGATAATCAAGACTCCGGGCCGGGCGCCCCGGATGCCTTTTCCCTTCGAATCAGGTCCAGCGGACGCACACTGAAAGGAACCCGCAGGAGGAACACCTGATTGGGATGGGCAACCTCAAGGGGCGAGCCGCCCGACTCCGCGGTCATGGAGGAAAGGATGATGCGGCGGGAAGACATGGCGGGACCTATGAACTCCACCTCGTCACCAACGGCAAGCCGGTTGCGCGCCTCTATGGAAATGATACCGTCGTCGCCTACGTTCCGCACGACACCGACGAATTCGTGGCTCCGCAGGTAGGCGCTTCCGTATTCCCGGTCCTCCTCGCCGGGCCTTCCCAGGAGAAAGCCCGTGGTGTATCCGCGATGGCTTATCTTCTTCAGCTCATCGAGCCATTCCTCCCTCACCCGGAAACCTTCCGCATCGTCCCGAAGGCGATCAAGGGCCTCCCGATAGACCCTGACCACTGAAGCGACGTAGTGGATACCCTTCATCCGGCCCTCTATCTTCAGGGAATCTACCCCGCACCGCACCAGTTCGGGAAGGTGTTCAAGAAGGCACAGATCACGGGAATTGAAGATAAAGGTCCCTCTTTCGTCTTCCAGCACGGGGAAATAGCGTCCCGGCCGCTGCTCCTCCACCAGTGCGTAGCCCCAGCGGCAGGGATGCGCGCACTCTCCCCTGTTGGCGTCCCGGCCCGTCATGATGCTGGAAAGGAGACACCGGCCCGAGTAGGAAATGCACATGGCGCCATGAACGAAAACCTCAACCTCCATCCCGGCCCGTTCCTTCACCTCGCGGATTTCTTCAAGTGACAGTTCCCGCGCCAGGTTCACCCTGGTCACCCCCTGCCCTTTCCAGAAGCGGGCGCTCAGCCAGTTGGTGGTGTTGGCCTGGGTCGAGAGGTGAACCGGCAGACCGGGCAATATCTCCCTCGCCAGCACAAGTACGCCCGGATCGGCGACGATCAGGGCGTCAACGGGAATGGAGGCAATATTTGACAGGTAATGCCGCAAGGTGCTCAGGTCACCGTTGTCGGGGAATATGTTTGTGGCCAGATATACCTTCACCCCCCGTTCGTGGGCGTATTCCACGGCAAGCGTCAATTCATCCAGGGAAAAATTGCCGGCCAGGTTTCTCAGGCTGAATTCCTTGCCTCCCAGATATACGGCGTCGGCGCCGTAATGGACGGCCATCCTCAGTTTCTCCATGTTTCCGGCCGGCGCCAGCAGTTCGGGGATTTTCACGGGTTCCATCGCCTCTCGCGTGTCCATGTATACTTATGTTCGCCGGCACAGTAACATATCCGGAAAGGGAAGAAAACCGAAAAGCCCCGGGCGGAACGCCGGCACGGGAAGCTTCAGCGCCTGCTTTGTCCTTGACAAACCGCCCATTTAGCTTTACACATAGAAATCATTTTATGGGGGGGGCTAGATGGCTACAACCAGAGGTTTTTTCATTGTTTTTTGCCTGTCGGCTCTCTTCGGATGCGCCGGTCAGGACGCCCTTCTCCGAAAACAGACGGAGATGGAATCCCACCTCGAATCCCTTGCCAAGGGAAGCAGCATCTCGAACCAGCAGATGAACGCCCTTTCCGCCGATGTTCAGGAGATGCGGGAACAGCTCAGAAAAAACTCCGCTGAAATCCGCGAACTGCGCGAATCGCTCATCAACCTCAGAACCGCGACCGACGAACTCATCGCCGGAAAGTCGCCTGTTCGGCCCGGCGGGCCTCCAGCCAAGATCGAGGTAATCAACAAACCCGCGGAAGGCACGAAAAAGAGCCGTAAGGATGTGGGCGCTGAAGAATATATGAAGGCGTTCGGCCTGTACAGCGCCAACAGATACGATGAGGCTATCAAATCTTTCACCGCCTTTATCAAGGCATATCCCGAGTCGGAGTATTCCGCCAACGCCCAATACTGGATAGGTGAATGCTATTACACCCAATCAAGACTGCCTGAAGCCCTCGAGGCATTCAAAAAGGTGGTCAGCAACTACCCCAACGGAAGCAAGGCGCCTGACGCCATGCTGAAGGCCGGGTACACCCTTTTCGCGCTGAAGCAGAAGGACAGCGCGGTATCGCTGCTGGAATCCCTCATCAAGAAATATCCGGATAATCCGGCGGCGGCCAAGGCCAGGGAGAGACTCGGGCGGCAGTAATCGCGAACTCCGGACATTAACTCTCTTGTTAACTGCTTTTTCTTCATTCTCACGATTGAGCCGATTTTCATAACAAACGAAAGGCATCATACCTGACGATCCGGAAGCAACCGTGAACGGATGCGTGCCGCCAACCATGTAAACCATGAGGTGTCTATGAAAAAGATCGTTTTCGCGGTATTTCTCTCCATGCTTTCGCTCTTCCCCCCGGCAAGCGGGGCACAGACGGAACGCCCCACCATCTACGTGATCCAGCAGGGAGACACGCTGTGGGGCCTGTGCGACCGTTTTATCAAGGATCCCTTTTACTGGCCCAATCTGTGGGCGCGAAACCAGGCCATAACAAATCCCCATCTCATCTTCCCCGGCCAGAGGTTGCGCATATATCCGGACAGAATCGAAATAGAAACGCCCTCCCCGCCGCCTCCTCCAGTCCCCGAACAGGTAACCCGGGAAAGGACGTACACCATAAGCGGGGCCGAAGGCTACATTCTGGAGAACGACATGGAACCATCGGGTGTCATCATCCAGACAAACCATGACCGGACCATTGTCGGCCAGGAGGATGTGGTATACACGGATATAGGCATTATCCACGGCGCGAAAAGCGGCGACAGATATTCCATTTTCAAAAAAGAGAAGGCCCTGTACCATCCGCAAACCCATGACCTGCTGGGCCACAAGATCCTCACCCTGGGAACCCTGCAATTGACTGACATGGAAGAAAAGAGCTCACGCGCCATCATCACCCAGTCTTATCTGGAAATAACATCAGGCTCCCTCCTCATGCCCTACCGGGACAACCGCCGCGAGATACCCCTCAAGGCGTCCCGGCATGATCTCAGCGGGACAATAATCGACTCGAGGATGGGAAACATCACCATCGGCGAGGAGGATGTGGTATATCTGGACCTGGGCGCATCACATGGAGTCGAGGTGGGAAACATGATGTATGTGGTCAAGGACGTAAAACCCGATTCCCGCTATGTGAACAGGGATGTGGGCAGATTGCCCAAGGAGGTTCTCGGAGCGGTGGTGGTTGTGGAAACCGGGGACAAGACCTGTACAGCACTGGTGGTCAAGAGCGCGGATGTAATCCACGTCGGCGACCAGGTACAGATGTTCAAAAACTGACTTGACACTGATTTCAGGGGATCGGCGCGACTGCCGATCCCCTTTTTTTTCGCCATGGATGAATACTTCTGGTTTGCCTTGAAAAGCATACCCCACGTGGGAAACCTCACCTTCCGTCGTCTGCTTCAGCATTTCGGAACCCCGGAGCAGGCGCTTTCCGCATCGGAAATGGAACTCGCCAAGGTTCGCGGCATCTCCTCCGCCTCTATAACTTCCATACTGAACCACGACCCCGGTAATAAAGCGGAAAGGGAGTGCGAGTCGCTGAAGCGCTCGGGAGCGCGCATTGTAACTATCCTTTCTCCCGACTATCCGCCGCTCCTCCTCCAGACACCGGACCCGCCCCCTTTTCTCTATGTAAAGGGGGAACTGCGCCTCTCCGAAATGTCCATAGCCATTGTCGGATCGCGCCGGGCTTCGCCCTACGGGATATCCACCGCCGAAAAACTGGCCCGTGAACTGGCCCGTCACGGTGTGACCGTAGTCTCCGGGATGGCGCGGGGGATCGACACAACGGCCCACCGCGCGGCGGTCGCGGAAGGAGGCGGGACTATCGGCGTTCTCGGCTGCGGCGTTGATATCGTCTATCCACCCGAAAACCGTCAGCTTTTCAATGATATGGCGACAAAGGGCGCCCTCGTTTCGGAATTCCCCATGGGAACCCGGCCCCTGGCGGAAAACTTCCCCCGCCGCAATCGTGTCATCAGCGGCATGTGCCGCGGGGTTCTTGTGGTGGAAGCAGCGGAAAGGAGCGGTTCCCTCATAACCGCCCAGTGCGCACTGGAACAGGGACGTGACATTTTCGCGATTCCGGGTAACATTCACTCCATGAACAGCAGGGGCGTCCATCGCCTCATAAAGGAGGGCGCCAAACTTGTAGAACGGGTGGAAGATATCATGGAAGAGTTGTCCGGCAAGCCATTCCGCTCGGACGATCCGCCGCCGCTCATACGCCTCTGTTTCTCCCCGTGTGAAGCGTCCATTTACTCGCTGCTGTCCGCAACGCCGCTCCACATCGATGAAATCGCGGCAAAATGCGCGTTGACAGTAGCGGATGTTTCGGCTATTTTACTCCGCTTGGAGTTGAGCGGCGTCATAATCCAGCATCCGGGCATGCTGTTTTCCATTGCCTGAATACGTTTTTTCTGAACCAATACCCCGTCACACGGTGAACAAATGTCACAAAATCTCGTTATCGTAGAATCCCCCGCCAAGGCGCGGACCATCGAAAAATTCCTTGGCAAGGACTACAAGGTCCTCGCCTCATACGGCCATGTAAGGGCGCTCCCCAGCAAGCAGGGATCAGTCGACACGGAAAACGACTTCGAACCGAAATACGATGTCCTTCCCGAGAGCAAAAAGCATCTTCAGGAGCTTAAAAAGGAACTGAAGGGCTCCGAAACCCTGCTCCTGGCGACAGACCCCGACCGGGAGGGAGAGGCTATTTCCTGGCATCTCCTCGCGGCCCTGGGAATCGACCCGAAAAAGTCCAGGCTGGATATCAAGCGCGTCGTGTTCCATGAAATAACCAGGGACGCCATCATCCACGCCGTAAAGCATCCCCGTGACATATCCATGGACCTGGTGGATGCCCAGCAGGCAAGATCAGTCCTGGACTACCTGGTAGGCTTCAACCTCTCCCCCTTTCTCTGGAAGAAGATCCGTTACGGCCTTTCCGCCGGCCGCGTCCAGTCCGTGGCCCTGAGGCTCATCTGCGAAAGGGAAAAGGAGATTGCCGCATTTGTGGAGCAGGAATACTGGACGGTGGCGGCAAACCTGTCAAATCACGCGCAACAGCTGTTCAAGGCGAACCTGATAGAGTTCGGCGGCAGGAAGCTGGGCAAATTCGACATTCCGGACTCCACCGCCGCGGAAAAGATAAAAGACTCCCTTTCGCGGCAGGAGTTCAGCGTCTCAAGGGTCACGAAGAGCGAAAAGAAGCGCAATCCATCCCCGCCCTTCACCACTTCGACACTACAGCAGGAATCAGCGCGCAAGCTCGGCTTCTCCGCAAAAAAGACCATGTCCACTGCACAGAAGCTCTATGAAGGGATCGACATAGGCGGAGAAGGGGCCGTCGGCCTCATCACCTATATGCGCACTGACAGCGTAAACCTCTCCTCCCAGGCGCTCAAGGAGGCGCACGAGGTCATCAACTCCCTCTTCGGGCCGGAATACGCGCTTGCCAGACCACGCCAGTTCAAGAACAAATCAAAGAACGCCCAGGAAGCCCACGAGGCGATCCGCCCCACTTACCTTTCCAAGATACCGGCGGAACTGAAGAAACACCTGACGCCGGACCAGTTCAAGCTCTATGAACTGATCTGGAAACGGACGGTGGCCAGCCAGATGGCGGAGGCCCTTCTGGACCAGACCTCCGTGGACATCGCCGCGGGCGAGGGAAACACCTTCCGCGCCACCGGGAGCGTCATCCGGTTTCCCGGATTCATGAAGCTGTACATCGAGGGCATGGACGACGTTACTGAGGAAAAGGAGGGAGTTCTCCCGGCCCTGGAGGAGAAAGAGTCCCTTACCCCGCGGGAAATCATACCGGAACAGCACTTTACCCAGCCACCTCCGCGCTACACCGAAGCGACTTTGGTGAAGACCCTCGAGGAGTACGGCATCGGCCGCCCCTCCACCTATGCCAGCATCCTCAACACCCTTGTCGTGAGAAAGTACGCCGTGCTGGAGAAAAAGCGCTTCATCCCGCAGGACACCGGCATGGTGGTGAACGACCTGCTCACCATGGATTTCCCCAATTACGTGGATTATCACTTCACCGCCGGGCTGGAGGAGGAACTGGACCAGGTCTCCAGAGGGGAAAAGCAGTGGAAACAGCTCCTTCGGGAGTTCTGGGGCCCTTTCACCACGCAGCTCCAGCAAAAGCTGAGCGAGCCCAAGAGAGTGAAGGAGATCGGCGAGGACTGTCCCGAATGCGGCAAACCACTGGTGGAAAAGCTCAGCAAACGGGGCAAGTTCATTGCCTGCTCCGGATACCGGGAGGGCTGCCGCTATACCCGGGCCATGGAGAAAAATGGCCAGGAAGAAAAGGCCGAGCCCGTGCTTTCCGATGAAAAATGCGAAAAATGCGGCAGTCCCATGCTCATCAAGGAAGGGCGCTACGGCAAATATCTGGCCTGTTCAGGCTATCCCGAATGCAAGAACATACAGCCGCTGGTAAAACCCAAGGGCACCGGCATCACCTGCCCAGAGTGCGGCAAGGGTGAGCTGACGGAAAAGAAATCCCGTTATGGCAAGTTTTTCTATTCCTGCAACCGCTACCCGGAGTGCAAGTTCGCCCTCTGGGATCCGCCCGTTGCAAAGGCATGCCCCCAATGCGACTTCCCGCTTCTGGTTCAGAAGGTCTATAAGCGCGAGGGCGCATTCCTGAAGTGCCCGAAATGCGAGTACAAGGAAAAGCCCGTCGACGGCGGCGAGAAGGCGTGACCGCCAAGGGAATCACCGTTATCGGCGGAGGTCTGGCAGGCACGGAGGCGGCGTGGCAGGCGGCAGGCAGGGGCGTATGTGTAACCCTTTACGAGATGAAGCCGGCCCGCTTCTCTCCCGCCCATCACCTCCCCTCCCTCGCTGAACTGGTCTGCTCCAACTCCCTGAGAGGCGCATCCCTGGAAAACGCCGTGGGCCTTCTCAAGGAGGAGATGCGCATGGCGGGAAGCCTTTTCATGGAAGCGGCCATTGCGGCCAAGGTCCCGGCGGGCGGGGCCCTGGCCGTGGATCGGGAACACTTTTCCCGGTTCATTACAGAAAGGATTGAGGCCCATCCTCTCATCACGGTAGTCCGGGAGGAGATCACAGCGATCCCTCAAGAAGGGATCGTCATCATCGCATCGGGCCCGTTGACCAGTGAACCCCTGGCGCGGGCGATCTCCGACATCACAGGCCCATACCTCTACTTCTACGACGCCATCGCGCCCATCGTCACGGAATCCTCCATCGACCACGGCACGGTGTTCCGCGCCTCCCGCTACGGCAAGGGGGATGGCGACGATTACCTGAACTGCCCCATGTCCCGGGAGGAATACGATGCCTTTGTGGCCGCTCTGCTGGCGGCGGAAAAGGTCCCAGCCCGGGATTTTGAAAAGCTCATTCACTTCGAG
This sequence comes from uncultured Geobacter sp., assembly GCA_964517595.1. Taxonomy (GTDB): domain Bacteria; phylum Desulfobacterota; class Desulfuromonadia; order Geobacterales; family Geobacteraceae; genus RPRC01. The sequence goes on from CAZFCG010000013.1 coordinate 21,389, forward strand.
GGATGCATGCCGGTGGAGGAAATGGCCTCGCGGGGCCATGATACGCTCCGTTTCGGCCCCATGAAGCCGGTCGGGCTGACGGATCCCCGAACCGGAAAAGAGCCCCACGCCGTGGTGCAGCTGCGCATGGAAAACCGGGAAGGCTCCATGTTCAACCTGGTTGGATTCCAGACCAAGCTGACCTATCCGGAACAGCAAAAGGTCTTCCGCATGATACCCGGACTTCAGGACGCGGAGTTCGTGCGCCTGGGATCCATGCACCGCAACACCTTTATAAACGCGCCCGGCATACTTGACCCTTCGCTTCGCATGAAAACGGAGCCACGGATACTGTTCGCCGGGCAGATCACCGGAGTTGAGGGATATGTGGAGTCAGCGGCCACCGGCCTTCTGGCCGGCGTAAACGCCTCGGTCATTTTCCTGCGAGGCCCGGACTCCCCCCTCCCCCTTCCGCCGGCGACAACCGCCCACGGCGCCCTTGTCAGCCACATCACCAATGCCGATCCGCGGCATTTTCAACCCATGAACGTTAATTATGGACTCTTCCCGGCCATGGAAGGAAGGGTGAAAAAAGCCGAACGCCGCCGTCTGATGGCGGAAAGGGCCCTGAGGGATATGGAGTCATGGCGAGCGGAGATTTGTCCGCTAAACGCGCCCCGGATAAGCGACGGAGGATAGCGCCGATGGACAAGGACAAGGAACGTCAGGAAATATCCCTTTTGGGCAGGCTTCTCTCCATGGAGGCGCTGCTGATATTCATGGGGCTCTTCTCCCTCATATCGGGGATCATCGACCGCGACGCGCTCCGCATAATCCCCGGAATAGCCATCATCTCCGCCCTGGTCCTCCTGATTATCCTGAGAAGAAGGCGGAGAGGAAAAAACAATTCAGTGAAAAAGGACGGTTCCGGCAGTGTATGAAAACAATACCATAATCCTTGCCTCCGCATCGCCACGCAGGGTGGAACTTCTCCAGTCTGCCGGCATCGATTTCCAGACCAGCCCATCCGAGATCGACGAGTCATATCTCGAAGGGGAAAGACCGGACGCCCACGCCCTGCGCCTGGCCGAAGCAAAGGCGCGTGACGCGGCCGGCAGGACAGCCGGTCGTTATTATATCGGCGCGGATACCATCGTGGTATGCGATGGCGAGGTGATGGGAAAGCCTGAAGACGAGGACGACGCGGCGCGAATGCTGAAAAAGCTCTCCGGCGTGGCCCACCAGGTCATTACCGCCTTTTATATATTGGACAGCAAGACCGGGCGCGAGATCTCCCACGCCGTCAGAACCAGCGTGTTTTTCAACCTCCTGCGTCCCGACGAGATCCACGCCTATATCGCCACGGGTTGCCCGATGGACAAGGCAGGCGCATACGCCATCCAGGGAAACGCAGCATACATGATCCGAGGGATCGACGGTTCGTATACCAATGTGGTCGGGTTGCCGCTGTGCGAAGTGGTGGAGGCCCTGAGAAACCTGGGCGCCATCAGGTGATGCGAGGCGGAGAAGGAGAAAGGACATGTCCATAGCCGATAATCTGCGGCGCATACAGGACAGGATTCATTGCGCGGCCGCGAGAGCCAGCCGGGATCCGGACGCCGTTCGCCTGGTAGCGGTTTCCAAGACCCAGCCGGCAGACGCCATTGCAGCGGCCGGCGAAGCGGGGCAGCGTATCTTCGGGGAAAATTACGTCCAGGAATTGCTGGAGAAGGCGCCCCTTCTGCCGGAAGGCATCCAGTGGCACTTCATCGGCGCCCTTCAGTCCAACAAGGTGAAATACCTGTCCGGCCTCACCAGCCTGATACACTCGGTGGATCGCATCTCTCTGGCCAGGGAGATTGACCGGCAATGGGAAAAGGCCGGGAAGGTCTGCGATATCCTCCTCCAGGTGAATATCTCGGGTGAAGAAACCAAGTCCGGGACCACCGTCTCCGGCGCCATCGAACTGGCAAGGGAAGCATCCGCCCTTCCCCATCTCCGCATCCGCGGCCTCATGACCATGCCACCCTTCTTCGACGAACCGGAACGCGCCCGTCCCTGTTTCCGGGCGCTGCGCCTTCTGGCTGATACCATCGAGGCGCAAAAAATCCCCGGAGTATCCATGGCCGAGCTCTCCATGGGAATGTCCGGGGATTTCGAGGTAGCCATAGAGGAAGGCGCCACGCTCGTGCGGGTCGGAACCGCTATCTTCGGGGAACGCCGCTGAGCGGGTTCATTACCAGATCTCCACTTCACCCGCGGCTATCTCTTTGACCGCCACCACCCCTTCTTCCAGCAGATCCTCAAAGAATTCGATCCTGTTGCGCCCCCTCTTTTTGGCGTGATAAAGGGCCTGATCGGCGCGGTCGAGCATGGTCCCGGTGAACAGGGAAGGATCCAGCTTGATTGCTCCGATGCTCACCGTAACCTGCCCCACCTGGGGAAAGATATGACTCTCCACGGCGGAACGGAATCTCTCGTATGCCCTTCTCGCCTGCTCTTCACTGGCGGTCCTGACTATGACAATGAACTCTTCTCCACCGAATCGGAAGAGGTAATCGCTCTCCCTGAAATGGTGCTGCATGAGCTGGGACAGGAGGAGAAGGACCTCGTCGCCATAGAGGTGGCCCCAGGTGTCGTTGATCCGCTTGAAGTTGTCCACATCCACCATGGCCAGCCAGTAAGTGCAATTCTTGTCTTCCAGGGACATGCGGCGTTCAACCGGCACGGGGTCGGTGCCAGGGAGCGGCTGATTGTGGATCTTCTGGATCACCTCATCAAAGGTCTTTCTGTTGGCCAGACCGGTCAACTGGTCTCGCTGCGCCTCACTGATCACGCCGTAAAAATTGCGGTATATGCGCAGGAGACCGCGGATCATGTGCGAGTCAAGCTTGGACAGTTCCTTGGAAGTAACGGCCACCAGAAAAACATTCTGCATCTTTGTGTGCAAGGCATGCCACGCCACAAGCATGCTGCCCGAATCAAGCTTGCTGCGAAACGGCTGTTCGCTTCCCTGCACGATATCCAGGGCGGTAAAGATCTCTTCGGGAAGAGAGAAGTTCTCTGAAAGGATCTCGTACTGTTCCTTTCTGAGGTGCAACTGATAGCAAGGTTTTCCCCGTCTGTCCAGCTTCAGGATCGAGAGTTCCTGAGGATGGATAAACTCCACGAGAGTCTTCAACAGGCTGAATTCCATGAGTTCCACATCCTGGATGCCTGTAAGACTGACGAGTTTGTCAAGAAGCCTTGGCGCATTGGTCATAAATATGCAGCCTCACTCATGCCTGGATAGCCATTCAGCTCTGAAAGCCAAGACATGATATCACATAGTATATTTTGAACAAGATAATTATTCTCTCAGAGATAATTAACTGGAATGTCCCGAAGATTCAGCCCGACAGCCCGGATGCGTCGCCAAGGGCCTTCTCCACGGCCTTCATGACATCGTCCACGTGGATGGTGCGCATGCATTTATCGTTCTTATCGCATTCCGTTCTGAAACAGGGGGAGCAATGGATATTTGTCTGGACAATTACATGCCCCGGCCCCCTGGGACCGCTCCTTTTTCCGTCGCTTGCGCGAAAGAGGGAAACCGTAGGGGTTCCCGCCGCGGCCGCGATGTGGATGGGACCGGTGTCTCCGCCGATCACCAGGTCCACCTTTTTCAGGAGAGCGGCAAAAGCTTTCAGGGAATACCTGTCAAGGATCCTTACGCCGGGACCTATTGCCGCCGCAAGCCGGGTCGCGGCGGCCCGTTCATCATCGTTGCCCCACGACATGAGGATCGATGACTCGGGATGGCTCTCCAGAAGCCGTTTCCCCAGGTCAACCCATGCCTCCTCAAACCAGTATTTGGTCTGCCAGGTAGTGCCGTAGTGAAAAAGAAACACGAGCCCGTCGGACATGGTGGCCAGAAGGGTCCTGGCCGCCTCGTCGTCTTCCGGTGAGGTGTAAATGTCGGAAGAGAGCTGCAACAGATTGAAGTCTCTGCCGAAGGATACACTGACGATCCTCAGATACTGATCTGTAATGTGATAGTCCTGGCGGCGGAGGGGAACCTGCCGCGTTGTAAACAAGAGATTGGCGGCCTCCTGAAGCGCTTCACGCTCAAAGCCGATCCGGTTATCCGCCCCGGTCAGCCAGGTCACCAGACCGCTCTTCAGATTTCCCTGGATATCGAACACCAGATCGTATTCACGTTCCCTGAGCGCCGCCCTGACCGTGTTGATCTCCCCCCTGGTGGCGGCGGAAAAGGGTCTTTTCCGCCATACCTTGGTGCGCACGCAATGGAGGCGGCTGATGAGGGGGTTCCCTTCAAGGATCTCACGGAAAGGTTCCTCCACGACCCAGTCGACCTCAATGCCCGACGACACCTGATGAAGATAGTCAAGCACCGGCAGGGCATGAATGATATCTCCCAGGGCGCTCATTTTGACAATCAGAACCCGCATGCCCCCCTTCCCTCCCGTGTTTGCACCATTTGCGAGGACGCATCTCCCATGGCCGGGGCTGTGCGCTGAAACGCATCTTCCGGTCGGTCGACGAGCATCCGCGGCGGCGACTCCCCATAAAAACAGCGCGGAGCGAGGGGCTCCATGCCCTCGCTCCCCGACCTTCCATTACAGACAGTATCGTCAGTCCTCGAAATTACCCGACGGACCCTTGTCGCTGGTAATCCCTTCGGCCATCTTCCTGATCTTCTCATCGGTCCAGTCGTCCGGATCTTCGAGAATCTCCGACTTGGGACCGGGATCGAACGAACCGCTGGAGAGAATCGCCTCAATGGCCAGCGGCGCCGTATCCCGCCCGTTAAAAACCTCGGTCATCATTCTGTAGGCAAACTCTTCAACCCCGGCGACCATCCTTTCGCGGAACTGGCGAGCCTGGGAGAGAAGCCTGTTTTCAAACTGGAGATTCAGGTTCTTGTAGTCGCCCGGTTTATACGACCTGGAATCGGCGAAAGCCACCATCTCCGCCCAGAGCTCATCACTCATGCCGCGGTCCTGCTCCTTGATGAACCTGCCGTTTTCATCAAGGATGGCGTTTCCGTAATCATTCACCTTCAGCCCCCATGACACCATCTGCAATGCGGTGGCCACGTTGGCCTTGGTGGTATGGGTGCGTGCCGCTATCTCCCGCAGCCTGTCCGAGCTGTTTCCGGAGGTGCCGTGCTGCGCCCCTGAAACCCCGTACTTCTCCAGCGCCTTGTGGATCCCGGCGGTCAGCTCAACCTGTATTCCCTGGTCGCTTGCCTCTATGCCGTGGGTGGTCCCGTTGTTGAGGGCTATCCAGTCCGGAAAGATGCCGTGGGCGTTCAGGCCCCGGATGAGGAAGAGCGCTTCCTCCACCGTGGAGAGGCCTTCCTTCCCCTTGATCTCTCCCACCTCCGTCTCCAGACCGGCCCAGGCCGGAACGCATGGGTTGAGGGCAATGCTCGCCAGCAGGTTCCTGTCGTCAGGAAGATGGGAGGCATCTATGGCGATGGAGGTGATCCCCGCGTCGAACATGCTGGGGATCTCGATCCTGGCGGTTTCCAGGTCCTTATCGTTCTTGATGCCGTAGTGGTCCGCGTGGATCGCCACCGGAACGGTTATCCCCAGTTCGTTGCAGATAGCGTCCACGTGAAGGGCCATGTTCCAGTAATTAACAGCGCAGTAGGCCTTTGCGCCTCCCTCGGACTTGGCGATCTCGATAATTACTGCCGCGTTGGCGCGCTGGGCGGCCTTCAGCACCCCTCGTATGATAAATGTGTTCCTTCCGTTCGCCGCCATGGCAATGGCGTTTCCCTTGGCAAGCATGGCCCGGTCGATGACCTTGCCGCTGACGATGAGCGCCTTTGAGTTGGGAAACAGCTTCTGGATGGTGTGTGGACGGCCGATCTCCACCGCCTTGATGAAATCCCCGTGACAAGCGGATGTCTGCATGCTCATAGCCTGGCCTCCTTCGTTATAAGCCTGTCAGTAAGAAAATGATTAGGAACCGTAAATGAATAGCATGGTCAATATTGCGTTCAGATTCAGTTCAGATTTGGCTGAACTGATTGAACCAAACCGCAGACGTAGCAGGGCTACGTTGAGGATTTGGTGATTGATGTTCGGTCAAAGATGACCTGAAGATGAGATGCAAGATGCCCATGTTATTTGTTTACAGTTCCTTAGAGTGCCGCCAAAGCGGCCGAGCTGTTTTCAACAACGTGGAACCGTCTGGAAAGGTATGGAATCAGCAATGCATCGGCAGGATGAAAAGGCCGACACCGGTCTTGTTTGTATATCACGCCCCCCGTCTCAATTCAAGTTCGGCGGTTCTCTTTTTCCTGCTCACCCGGGGCAAAGGCATGGATTGAATTGCGAACTTGAAAGGCGTGTGGTATGTCTGATGTGCTGATGTTCAGCCCGATTTCCCGTCGCTGACAGGCCCGCCGCGGCTGAATCCCACGCCTGGCTTTTTGAAGCGCCAAACCAAAGCAGCACCGCCTGCAAACAAATCCATTACCAGGAGAAATACCTTGCCCGCCCAAGCGGTGTTTTGTGATACCCAGCTGTCTTCCCACTGCATCATCGACGTCCGTACCCCCCTTGAATACGAAGACGACCACATCCCCGGCGCCGTTAACGTTCCGCTGCTCAGCAACGAGGAAAGGGTCGAGATTGGCATATTGCACAAGGAGTCGGGGCCTCCATCCGCCAGGATGCGCGGCCTGGAGCTGACCGCCTCCAGGTTTCCAGCCATGGTGAAGGAGATTGCATCCGCGGCCGCCGGCCGCCCTGTCCTTGTTTACTGCTGGCGTGGTGGGCTCAGGAGCAGAACCGTCGCCGAGATCCTTGATCTGACAGGCTTTCCCGCTATCCAGCTTCAAGGGGGGTACAAGGCCTATCGCACCCATGTGACGGCTTTCTTCGACAACTTCCGGCCCCGGGGACCGCTGGTGGTCCTCCACGGTCTTACCGGGGTCGGAAAAACCGCCCTGCTGCACCGCCTCGATGGGAACATCTGCACGGTCATCGACCTGGAAGGCCTTGCCATGCATAGAGGCTCGGCCTTCGGCGAGCTGGGAATGTCCCAGAATCTGAGCCAGAAGCGCTTCGACACCCTCCTGTGGGACGCTCTGCGAAGCTCACCGGCCGGCATGCCGCTCGTCCTGGAAGGGGAAAGCCGCAGGATCGGCAGGATCTCGCTTCCGGGAAATTTCTACGAGATAATGAAGGAGGGAATAAAGATCTGGTGCGATGCGTCCCTGGAAACGCGGGTGGAACGCCTCATAAGCGAATACGGCCGCCCGGAATACCGGGAAGAAATGGCCGCAGCCCTGGGAAGGATCAGAAAGAAACTGGGTGGTGATAAACACTCGGAAATAATGGAATATCTGGACAGATGGGACCTGCGGCCGTTCATGTCGGAGCTCCTTGTCTCCTACTACGACAGGGTGTACTACAAGACAAGGGAGTGGCGCGAAGAGCGGACCATCTCCCTGGAAGACTACGACGCGGCGAAAAGGGAACTGGAAACCTTCCTGGCCACCCTCCCCGCCCCGGCCTGACCAAAAAAAAGGAGGGCGTCACCCCGGACGCCCTCCCCACTAACAACCCCTGAATCTCCAAACAACAACTTTTCACCTTTCACTCATCACTTTTTACTCATCACTTTTCACTTTTCACTTTTTACTTTTCACTTTTTACTTTTCACTTTTTACTTTTTTTAATAATCACGCATCACTAACCACAAATCACCCAGCCAGCCTGAACCTGTTAACCAGCTCCTGCAGCTCCTCCGCGTGACGGGAAAGCTCGTTGGCGGCCGAGGCGGATTCCTGGGAACCCTTGGCCGTCTCATGGACAACCTCGGTTATCTGCTGGATGTTATTGGTGATCTCGTTGGTCGTGGCGGTCTGCTCCTCTGCTGCGGTGGCGATCTGGTTTATCTGCATGGCAACGGAATTGGCCTGCTCGATGATTTCCTGCAGGGCCTGGCCCGACTTGGCGGCATCCTCCGTCCCCTTTTCCACCTCCCGGACACCCTCTTCCATGGAAGCCACGGCGCTCTTGGTTTCAACCTGGATCGCCTTTATCATGGCGCCGATCTCCTTGGTAGCCTTGGTGGTCCGCTCCGCAAGCGCCCGCACCTCATCGGCTACCACCGCAAAGCCCCTTCCCTGCTCCCCGGCCCTGGCTGCCTCGATGGCCGCGTTGAGGGCCAGGAGATTGGTCTGGTCGGCGATATCCTCGATTGTGCCCACTATTTCGCCGATCTGGTCCGAACGGGCGCCGAGGCTTTCCACCGTCTGCGCCGATTCCTTGACCCTCTCCGCAATACGGCCCATTTCAGCCACCGTCTCCTGCACTACCGCCGCACCCGATTCAGCGGACTGGCCGGCCTGCCTGGAGCTTTCCACGGCCATGAGGCAGTTCTGGGCGATCTCCGAACTGGTGGAGGACATCTCCTCGCTGGCCGTGGCCACGGTCGAGGCCTGGGCCGCCACCTCTTCAGCGCCGGTGGCTATCTGCTCTGATGTGGCGTAAAGCTGGGTGGATGCGGAGGCCACCTGGGAGGCGGTATCCCTGATGGAGGTCACCATGGAGCGCATGGACTCCAGGGTCCGGTTGATGGCCCGTCCCAGGTCACCTAACTCGTCCCTGGCGAAGATTTTTATCTCCGTGGACAGGTCACCGTCGGCGACCCTTTCCATGGCCACTGAGACACGGTTGAGACGCGTTACCAAGTTATTCGTCAGGAAGATTGCGCCGGCGAGGCCCAGGAGAAACGCCAGGACGGCGGAAATAATCATTAAGAGCCTCTGACGCTCATAGACCTTTTCAGCGCCGGCATAGGCCAGGTTGACATTCTCCTCGTAGTGGGTCAGAACCGCCTTGAACGATTCCTGGACTTTCTTCATAAGAGGGTCGGACTCCTTGATGAGCAGGGCAGCGGCCTCATCCGTTTGCATGGCCAAAGCAAGCTCGATGATGCGGTTGTTGGCCTGGGCCGCCGCACTGGAAGCCGACTTGGCAGCCTCCAGCAGAGCAACCCCCTTCGGGTCCTTTTCCAGCTCATCCAGCTTTTTGAGGATATCCCGATACTCAATCCTCTTGTCCTCGAAAACCTTTTTCCTTGCCAGAACCTCCCCCTTGTCCCTGGCAAGGACGATCCTCTCAAGCGCGATGGTCAGATTATCCACTGCCTCAACGGATTGAAAGGCATGCGTGGTCTGCAGATAGTCACGGGATACTATCATCTCCAGAGACTCATGCACCGTCGACATGCCGCTTATGCCCAGAAACGCCGTCAACGCCAGCATAAGCAACACAAAACCGAACACCAGCCCCATCTTGGGCCCAATCCTCATCTTTGCGAAAATCATGTCTCTCTCCTTTTTTCCGCTTACGCACTGTCCGCCAGACAATCGGTCGGACCCTGGATATGCCCCCATCAAACCCGTCGGCAAAATTCCTGTTTTTCCGTCCTGTAGATATTTTTCGTCATGCCATGGAAAAACTTGAGCTTATTTTTTAATTAGCATCGCGAACAAAACAACTGTTTGTTAATTTTTCAGGAAGGTCATTAGAGCCATCATAATCGCGATAGTTACTCAACTTAAAACGTTTTTTCTAATACGAAACAAAAAAGGCGCCCCGGTCAACCGGGACGCCTTTTAGTTATTGCCTGTTAATTTTACCTACTGAACCCGGGACGCCTTCAGCGCCTGATCCATGTCCGCGATAATGTCGTTCACATCCTCTATCCCCACGGAGAGGCGGATGAAATCCGCGGTGACTCCAGTGGCGATCTGCTCCTCCTCCGACAACTGCTGGTGGGTGGTGGAGGCGGGATGGATGACCAGGGTCTTGGCGTCGCCGATATTGGCCAGATGGGAGAGAAGCCGCACATTGTCGATGAACCTCTTTCCCGCCTCGACCCCGCCCTTGATGCCGAAGCCGATAATGGCGCCGGCGCCCTTGGGGAGATATTTCCGTGCCCGCTCGTGGTCGCGGTGCCCGGGCAGGCCCGGGTAGTTCACCCACGACACATAGGGATTGCCGGCCAGCCATTCCGCGACCTTGCGGGCGTTCTCCACGTGCCGGGGCATACGCACATGGAGGGTCTCCAGACCCTGAAGGATCTGGAAGGAGTTGAATGGTGAGATGGGCGCCCCGATATCGCGCAGGAGTTCCACCCTCATTTTGGTGATGTAGGACTCGCGCCCCAGGACCTCCCAGAAGCGGATGCCGTGATAGGAGGGATCGGGTTCTGTGAATTCGGGGAACTTGCCATTATCCCATGGGAAGGAGCCGCCGTCCACCACGCAGCCGCCAATGCTGGTGCCGTGACCGGCGATAAACTTGGTGAGGGAGTAGACAACGATGTCGGCGCCGTGCTCCAGGGGCTTGAAGAGATACGGCGTGGTAACGGTGTTGTCCACCACGAACGGTATGCCGGCATCATGGGCCACCTTTGAAATCACCTCGAAGTCGTCCACGTTGTTCTTCGGGTTGCCCACCGACTCGGTGTAGACCAGGCGGGTATTTTCATCAATGGCGTCCCGGACGTTTCGCGGGTCTGATGTGTCGACGAATTTCACCTCTATCCCCAGTTTCGGCAGTGTATAGTGGAAGAGGTTGTAGGTGCCTCCATAAAGGGAGTTGGTGGAAACGATATTCTGGCCGGCGCGGGCGATGTTCAGGACGGAAAAGGTAATGGCCGCCTGGCCGGAAGCCACGGCCAGCGCCCCGACCCCGCCGTCCAGTTCCGCCATCCTCTTCTCCAGCACGTCCGTGGTGGGGTTCATGAGCCTGGTGTAGATATTGCCGGGCTCCTCCAGGGCAAAGAGCCTGGCGGCGTGTTCCGAATCGAGGAATACGTACGATGAGGTCTGGTAGATGGGGACCGCCCGGGACAGGGTCGCCGAATCAGGGGTATGACCCGCGTGGAGCGCCAGGGTATCCAGGCTGTATTTTCTTTCCGACATGGTCGCTTCTCCTTTCATTTAGCATGTTGCCCAGAATAAAACCCGAAAGAGGCGGTCACACGCAAAGCCGCAATGGTCGCGAAGGAAAATCAAGGGCTGTCAAATCAGACCGCTCACCTGACCGATGATGACGGCTTGTTCCGCATCGGTCTGAATTTCTTTGCGTCTTTGCGTCTTCGCGTGATCAAATGCCGTTTCCAGGGCAAATCAAAGGTCATTTTACAGCAAACATACCATTATCTGACATTTTCATCATCAACCTATTGCCGCAATCTGCCATAGATTCCGGTCATATCCCTGAGCCAGCGCTCGGTTTTCCGCGAGAACATATCCCGGGAAACCCGCCAGGACCAGTTGCCTCCCGCCTTGCCCGGCAGGTTCATGCGGGAATCGCTTCCCAGTCCCAGAACGTCCTGCAGGGGGAGGATCACCGTGTCGGCAACCGACGACATGGCGGTCCGTGCCAGGTCCTTTACGATGTCTTCACCGGAGGTCCCCAGATAGCTGAGAACGTTTTTCCTCTCGCGGCCGGAGAGGGACGAGAACCATCCGGCAGTGGTGTCGTTGTCGTGGGTGCCGGTGTACACCACTGAATTGCTCACATGGTTGTGGGGAAGATAGGGATTGTCGGGTCCGGAGCCGAAGGCGAACTGGAGTATCTTCATCCCCGGAAGGGAGAACCTGTCGCGCAGGGCTTCCACATCGGGCGTGATCACCCCCAGGTCTTCCGCCACCAGGGGAAGGCGGCCGAGGGCCGATTCCAGGGCATGGAAGAACGACTCGCCCGGCCCTGTTTTCCACTGGCCGTTCATGGCGGTCTTCTCGCCCGCCCGCACCTCCCAGTAACCGGCGAAACCGCGGAAATGGTCGATCCTAAGCAGATCATACAGACCGAGGGAAGACCTGACCCGCTCTACCCACCAGGCATAACCATCGCGGGCCATCGCCTCCCAGTCGTAGAGGGGGTTGCCCCACAACTGTCCGGTCTTGCTGAAATAATCAGGTGGGACACCGGCAACCACCACCGGCCGCCCCCTTTCATCCAGCTGGAACAGCCGCGGGTTGGTCCATACGTCCGCTGAATCATAGGCGACAAATATGGGGATGTCGCCGAATACGGCCACCCCCCTCTCATTGGCATAGTCCCGGGTCTCGCGCCACTGGCGGAAGAACTGCCACTGAAAATACTTATGAACGCCGATGACCGCACCCAGTTCCCGGGAGGCCCCCTCGAGGGCCGCGGGTTCGCGCCGCGCGAGGGCGTCCGGCCATTGACTCCAGTCAGCGGCCTGCCCGGCGAAGCGTTCCTTCAGGGCCATGAACAGGGCGAAGTCGTGGAGCCAGGGGGTCGTGTCGCAGAAGCGCCAGAATTCCTCCATGTGCCACGTCTTTCCCTTGTCGAAGAAAGCGGACGCCGCCTTGCGCAGGGCCGGAAATTTATAATCCTCAACCGCCCGGTAATCCACCCGGTGGGGAGAAAGGTTATCCGGAAGGTCGGTTTCCTTCAGGTCCCCCTCCTCCACGAGCCTCTCGAGGTTGATAAGGAGGGGATTTCCGGCAAAGGCCGAATAGCACATGTATGGAGAGTTTCCAAAGGAGGTGTATCCAAGGGGAAGCACCTGCCAGATGGATTGTCCGGCCCCGTGGAGAAAATCCGTAAAGCGGCGCGCCTCGGGACCGAGGGAACCGATGCCACCGGGACCTGGCAGGGATGTGGGGTGCAACAGGATTCCGCATCTTCTTTCTGTTCGCATGAAAACCTCTGGTCGTGGCTTCGGGGGTTCATCTTCCGCCCCGTCTCTTAGGAACTGTAAACAAATAACATGGGCATCTTGCATCTCATCTTCAGGTCATCTTTGACCGAACATCAATCACCAAATCCTCAACGTAGCCCTGCTACGTCTGCGGTTTGGTTCAATCAGTTCAGCCAAATCTGAACTGAATCTGAACGCAATATTGACCATGCTATTCATTTACAGTTCCTTACCTCTAGCCCGCGATAACCTCGTCAATACGCTTCCCGTCCAGGGTCTCCTCGGCGAGAAGGGCCGAGGCAAGGGCGTCCAGCTTGTCCGGATTGGAGCTGATGATATCTTCCGCAGCGGCCTCCGCTCCCCTTATGATTGCGGCAATTTCCTGGTCGATGAGCCATGCCATCTGCTCGGAGAAAGTCTTTTCCTGGGCCAGTTTCATCCCGAGGAAGGGGTGCTCTTCACCCCGACTGAAGGTCACCGGCCCGATCTTGTCACTCATCCCCCACTGGCAAACCATTTTCTCGGCCAGCTCGGTGACCGTCTTCAGGTCGTTCTGCGCCCCGGTGGAAATGTCCTTGAAGACAAGCCGCTCCGCGACCCGTCCACCGAGGATGACCGACAGCCTGTTCATCAGATAGCTCCTGGGATAGTGGTAGCGGTCGTCTTCAGGGAGCTGCTGGGTAACCCCCAGGGCCATGCCGCGGGGGATGATGGTCACCTTGTGCACGGGGTCGGTCCCGGGGAGCAGCCTGGCCACCAGGGCGTGTCCCGATTCGTGGTAGGCGGTGATCCGCCTCTCCTGATCGGAAATGACCATCTTCCGCTCTCCGCCCATGAGGATCTTGTCCTTGGCCTGCTCCATGTGCCGCATGGTTACCGAATCACTGTCTTCCCTGGCCGCCAGTATGGACGCCTCATTCACCAGGCTTTCCAGGTCCGCGCCGGTCATTCCCGGCGTCCCCCTGGCAATAACGGTCAGGTCCACATCCGGAGAGAGGGGAGTCTTGCGGGTATGCACCCTGAGGATGCTCTCGCGGTCCCGCCAGTCCGGCCGCTCGACCACCACGCGCCGGTCGAACCGTCCCGGCCGCAACAGGGCCGGGTCCAGGACGTCCGGCCGGTTGGTGGCCGCCATGACAATGACCTCTTCATGGGGGTCGAAGCCGTCCATTTCCGACAGGAGCTGGTTCAGTGTCTGCTCCCGCTCGTCGTGCCCGCCTCCGAAACCGGCGCCTCGGCTTCGTCCCACGGCATCCAGTTCGTCGATGAAGATGATGCAGGGGGCGTTCTTC
>CAZFCG010000013.1:35383-38721 GCA_964517595.1 uncultured Geobacter sp.
TGAGAAGAGGTCCCGCACCCGACTGGCGCCCACACCCACAAACATCTCGATAAACTGGGAAGCGGAGATGCTGAAAAAGGTGACTCCAGCCTCACCCGCCACCGCGCGCGCCAGCAGGGTCTTGCCGGTTCCCGGAGGACCTACCAGCAGAACCCCTTTGGGCACCTTGCCGCCGATGCGGCCGAACTTCTTGGGGTCCTTGAGGTATTCCACCACCTCCCGCAGTTCCTGTTTGGCTTCTTCCATACCCGCCACATCGGCGAAGGTCACGTTCGCCTTCTGGGGCGTGTACATCTTGGCCCCTGACCTGGAAAACCCTCCCATCATCGCCCCAGGCCCCTGGGCCTTGACCCCGCGGGAAAACATGAACCAGACGCCGATGATCAAGAGCCAGGGAAGGAGAAACAGCAGATAAGACGTCAGCGGTGACGATTCGGTGGAAACGGCCGTCACCACCACCTTTTTCGCCTCCAGTTCAGCCATGAGCCCGGTGTCCTGAATCGCGGGAAGTGTGGTGAAAAAAGAAGCGGCCTCCCTGGCCTGGCCCTTGCCCGGACGCGCTTCGGCCACCGGCGCCTTCGACCTGAATCGGCCCGACAGCAACGTCCCCTTCAGGGTAACCTCCGCCACGTTGTCTCTCGCCAGTTCGCTCTTGAAAAGACTGTACGGGATTTCCGTCCCCCTCTCCGCCGCCCGGTCGCCCAGGGTCGAATAGAGGAAGTTGAAAAAGGCAATCAGAACGAGAAGGAGAAGGAGAGGCTTCCAGAGGGGCTGCCACATGGGTGACTCCTGTAGAATGGAATGGTATTAGAGCCTCATGCAAAAGCGCCGATAAAACACTCCCCCTCCCTTGATGGGAGGGGGTCGGGGGGAGGGTGAAAAGGGGACGGTATTTCGACAACTTCCCCCCTCTCCCTAACCCTCTCCCACCAGGGGAGAGGGGACTTTTTTGACATTTGCAAGAGGTTCATTGATAAATGTTATACCCCGGAGCGGGGCCCGCGGCAACTGATTAATCCGGGCAAAGGGACAAATGCGTTTGACAAAAACACCTGATTCCCATACCTTGCTAGATTCCGCGCCTCTGTCGCGGACGCAGCGTCCCGCCATCGCGTTGGGCGGAGACAATAACCGCACCGGGAGAAAATCATGAGCGGAAATCTGATGCTCTGGATCGGCTTTGCCGTATTGATTATCGTAATGTTCATCCTCGACCTGGGGATTTTCAACCGAAAGAGCCACGAAATCTCTTTCAGGGAGGCCCTGACCTGGACGCTGGTCTGGGTGGGCCTGGCCATGGCCTTTAACGTCGGCATCCTTTTCTTTCTCGGCCGGGACAAGGCCCTGGAGTTTCTCACCGGCTACCTCATCGAGGAATCCCTCTCCGTAGACAACCTGTTCGTCTTCATCATGATCTTCTCCTATTTCCACATATCGAAGGCTCTACAGCCGAAGATCCTGAAGTGGGGCATCATCGGAGCGCTGGTCATGAGGGCGATCTTCATCTTTCTCGGGATCGAGCTCTTCGAGCGTTTCCACTGGATGGTGTACGTGTTCGGCGCACTGCTGATCGTGACGGGATTGAAGATGGCGTTTGGCGGGGAAGAGAAGATAGAGCCCGAGAAGAACCTCGTCGTCCGGCTGGTAAGGCGGTTCGTGCCCATAACCAAACGTATCCATGGGGACAGGTTTTTCATCCGGCGAAACGGCATGCTGGCGGCCACCCCGCTCTTCCTCACGCTCCTGGTGGTGGAAAGCAGCGACCTCATCTTCGCCGTCGACTCCATTCCGGCCATCCTGGCGGTAACCAGGGACCCGTTCATCGTCTACACGTCCAATGTATTTGCCATAATGGGACTCAGGTCCCTGTTCTACCTTCTGAGCAACGTGATGGAGATGTTCGCCTATCTGAAGTTGGGGGTATCCTTCATCCTGGCGTTCGTCGGTGTGAAAATGCTTCTTTCACAGACATACCCGATCCCCATCTTCTTCTCCCTGGGTGTTATTGTCGGCGTGCTGGCCATCTCCATCATGATGTCCATCATTATCGGCACAGGGAAAAAGGCTTCGCGCCGGCGCTGAAGATTCATCCCATATTCGTCGGTTGGAGTCATCCTTCGTTCTCTTCGGACAACGCCAACCGACGTTTTCAGGTTCATATGGTGCTCTTATCCCCGGAACCCGACTCTCCGGGAAAGACCCTCTGCGAGTAAATGTCGAAAACCGCCATAAAGACAGCCAGTATAATGGGCCCTGCCACAACTCCCAGCGGACCCATGGAAAAGATGCCACCCAGGACCCCGATGGCAATCACCAGGATCGGCAGATGCGCCTTGCCGCTGATGAAGACCGGCCTGATGAGGTTGTCTATCATCCCCACCGCGAGAACACCCCATATTATGAGGATGACTCCCTTCAGAACTTCCCCCTGAAATATTAGATAAAGGGCGCCGGGAAGCCAGATCAGCGCCGTTCCCGCCACCGGAATGAGGGCCGAGACCGTCATAAGCGCGCCGAAGAGGATGGGAGAAGGAAGTCCGCAGAACCAGAACCCGATTCCGCCCAGAATACCCTGAACGAGACAGGTCAGGAATATGCCGTAGATTACCGCCGACAGCACTCTCTTCACCGTATCCAGAAGCCTGCCGGCCTCCCCCTCCCTGAGGGGAAGCACCGACAGGACCCTGCCGAGAAAGGATTCGCCGTCCCGGTAGAGGAAAAAGAGGGTGATGACCATCAACGCCAGCTTGATCATCAGCAGGAACAGATTCTTGATCACGGCCGTTGAATAGCCGAGCAGGTATGAAGCGGCCTGCTTGATGGCCGGCAATACCGTTGCCCTCAGGTCCGGTTCAACTGAATCAAGTAAGGGCCTAATCTTCACGATCAGCGGCGCCAGCCTTGGATGCGCCATGAGTCTCTCAAGAGAAGGGGGGAGGCCTTCGCTTGCCGCGCGTTCCAGATACTGGTAGACATTGCTAGTCTCGCCACCCAGGAAGATCAGGAAACCGGTGAAAGGAATTACAAGGGTAAGGACAACCGCAGGGGTCATTATGGAGGCGGCCAGGGTCTCCCTTCCTCCTGCACGCTTTCTCAGCGTCCGGTAGAGGGGAAAGGTGGAAACACCAATGACCGCCGCCCAGCCGAGGGTATCGATAAAGGGAGAAAGGATGGTGAATACCAGGTAGAGAAACCCGAACATGAACGAAAAGGCCATCAATGCGAAAAAGACCCCGCGATCCATCAAACACCCCTTTCCATGGAGGAAACAACCGAGCGGGAAGCCGTCAGGCCGACGCGCCTCCCATGACGCGAACCTTCAGAATAGCCGTTTTGGT
>CAZFCG010000013.1:38731-56474 GCA_964517595.1 uncultured Geobacter sp.
CGCACACCAGGATATAGGCCTCAACCTCCAGACGTTCACCCTGCTCCGGCACCCTGCCGAGCCGGTCGAGGATCAGTCCGGCGAGGGTGTCATAGTTCATGTCTTCTTCTTTCCTGATATCCATGATACCGGCAAGGTCGGACAGAGACATCTGGGCGTCCACGATGACGCTGCCATCCGCCTGTCGCTGCACCCGGCCCGGCTCTCCGGCGTCGTGTTCGTCCTCTATCTCCCCCACCAGCTCCTCCAGCAGATCCTCTGTAGTCACCAGACCGCCTATGCCGCCGTATTCATCCACAACCATCGCCATGTGGGTCTTCATCCGCTGCATCTCCTTCAGCAGGTCATTGACCTTCTTCGCCTCCGGCACATAAAAGGGAGGACGGACGATGGATTCAACGGCAAAACCGGGTTCTCCAACCATCCTCCCCAGAAAATCCTTGCCATGGATAAATCCGAGGATGTTTTCTATGGAGCCCCGGTAAACCGGATATCGCGAGAACTTGTTCTCCAGTATCGTCTTCAGCATTTCTTCCCGATCCGACTCCAGGTCGATGCCGACGATGCGCGTTCTGGGAACCATGACCTCCCTGACGCTGGTGTGGGTGAAATCGAAGACGTTCTCGATGTATTCCCGCTCCGCCTCGCTGAACACCCCTGTTTCGTGCCCCTCCTGCACAATATGGCGCACATCTTCCCTGGTAACGAACGCCTGCCCCCCATCAGCCTTGATCCTCAGCAGACAGAGGACCGCGCGATTGGATATGGTCAGGAAAGATACAACAACCGAACCGGCGGCAGCCATGAACCTGATGGCCTTTGCGACCTTCAGCGACATGCGGTCCGCGTACTGGAGTCCGATGGTCTTGGGCGCCAGTTCACCGAAGATAAGTGTCAGGTAGGAGATGAATACCACCACCACTCCGATGGCCAGGGGCTCCGCCGCGTTGCTCACGAATTGCGAGGGAAAGGAAAGGAAAAAAGGCTTCAGATACTGAACCGCCGCCGCGCCGCCCACAGCCGACGCCAGACTGCCTACAATGGTGACCCCTATCTGGACGGTCGCCAGAAAACGATGGGGATCATCCTGGAGAGACTCCACTATCTTGGCGCTTTCGTCGCCGCTCGCCACCAGTTGCGCTATTCTGCTCTTGCGCGCGGAGATGATTGCCAGCTCCGAGCAGGAAAAGAAACCGTTCGCCAGAATCAGCGCGGAGACAAAAAGCAGTTCCAGCCAGATGGATTCCACACCTTTCTCCTCCCATTATCTTCCGGGCAGGCAACGGCGAAAAACCGGGAATGGGCGCGCCATCGCCGGAAAACGACCGAGGCCGGACGAATCAGAAGATATCCTCCAACAATTCAAGACATGCGTCATCCCGGTTGAGCGTATACAGGTGGACCCCCGGCGCTCCTTCATCCAGCAGCGCGCGGATCTGACGGCGGGCGTGCTCGATACCCAGGGCCTGCACCGCCTCCGGTCCACCCTTCTCCTGGGCGCGCTCAAGATTCGCCAGGAGTTCCGGAGGGATCGTGGCGCCGCACAGGGACAGGACCTTCTTTATTACCCGCAGGCTGAAGATGGGCATCACGCCGGGGATTACAGGCCTGTCGATGCCGGCGGCGCGCGCGCGACGCACGAAATCCCAGTAATATCGATTCTCGAAAAACAGTTGCGTCACCACAAAATCTCCACCCTGAGCCAGCTTGAACCTGAGGGCATCCAGGTCCTTTTCCGCGCAGGCCGACTCCGGATGACCCTCGGGATATCCGGCGACGCCTATCCCCATAAGCGGATGGCTCTCCCTGATGAACGCCACCAGGTCCGACGCATAGGTAAACTCCCCGCCGGGCGTCAACGGGAGATCCGCGTCCAGGGGCGGGTCACCCCTGAGCGCCAGGACATTGTCCACTCCGGCGGCGGCCAGTTCGTCCAGAAAGCCCATGATACCCCGGCGCGTGGCCCCGACACAGGTAAGATGGGCCATGGGTTCCAGGTCGTACTCTTTCTTCAGCCGGGTGACAATCTCCAGGGAATGGGCCTGGGTCCCGCCTCCGGCGCCATAGGTGACGGAAACAAAGAGGGGGTTTATGGAGCGAAGCCTCTCCACCACCCTGAAAAAGCCCGGCCAGTCCACCTTTTCCTTCGGGGGAAAGAATTCCAGGGAGACAAACGGTTTTACCTCACGAAAAAGTTCAACTATTCTCACGAAAACACCCCTTGGACACACTGCCCCGTCCTGTCCGGCGACGGGCGTGGATAACACATTTTTTCATTACATTACCGGAAGTTAGGTTGTAGACGTATAACACGGAGACCCGGTATTTGCAAGAGCCGCCCCCTGCGTAAAAGCGCGACCGGGGCGGCGTAACGGTTTCCGGGATGAGCGGCGCATAAAGTATGCCCGGAAAAGATATCTGGAAACCATTCAAGAATTCAGCTAGAATTTCTTTTTTCCCGTATCCGCCAAGAAAGGTTATTTATGTCTGAAACCGTTTCCCTCACCGACACCCATGCCCATATTGACGGAAAAGAGTTCCTGGTCGATTTCGATTCCATGCTGGACCGGGCCGCAAAGGCGGGCGTGACGCGCATCATCGCCGTCGGCGGTGATATCGAATCTAGCCGACGGGCGTGCGAGTTGGCCATGGGCCATGGACACATCTTCTCCTCAGCGGGTATTCATCCCCACGACGCCTCCCGCGTAACGGAGGACTGCTATGGCATCATAGGCGATCTGGCCTCCTCTAATCCGAAGACCGTAGCCATAGGCGAGATCGGCCTTGATTTCTACCGCGACCGCTCTCCAAGGGACATCCAGGAGACCGTCTTCCGGCGTTTCCTGATAATGGCGGCGGAGCTTTCCCTGCCTGTGATTATCCACGACAGAGATGCCCATGAAACGATCCTGAAGATCCTTCGGGAAGAAAGGTCACGGGGCATCCGCGGCGTCCTGCACTGTTTCTCCGGCGACCTTGCCATGGCCCGGGAATGCGTTGATCTCGGTTTCTTCCTCTCCATCCCCGGAACAGTCACATTCCCGTCCAACGGGCAGTTGCGGGAGGTGGCAAGAGAGATATCCATCGACCACCTCCTACTGGAGACCGACTGTCCCTACCTGGCGCCGGTCCCCTATCGAGGAAAGCGCAACGAGCCCGCCCATCTGCGCATTACGGCGGAAAAGGTGGCTGAACTGAAAGGGCTTTCCCTCCAGGACGTGTCCCGCGTCACCACCCTGAACGCGGACTTGCTCTTTTCCATGGGAGCGCCGAAAAGGGAAGCGGCCATTGCCTATCGCATCCGCGATTCCCTGTACCTGAACATAACCAACCGCTGCTCCAACCGCTGTTCCTTCTGCGCCAAGTTCACGGACTTCTTCGTAAAGGGGCACTTCCTGAAGCTGGACCACGAACCTTCCTTCCATGAGGTCATGGCCGCCATCGGAGATCCTTCGGGCTACCGGGAGGTCGTATTCTGCGGCTACGGTGAACCGCTGCTGCGCCTCGACCTGGTGAAGGAGGTAGCCGCGGCGTTGAAAAACAAGGGATGCCGCGTCCGCATCAACACGGACGGCCAGGCGTCACTTGTTCACAGCCGGAACGTGCCGGCGGAGCTGGCGGGTCTGGTGGACGCCGTCTCCGTGAGCCTGAACGCCGCCGACGCGGAAACGTACCAGATGTTGTGCCGAAGCCCCTTCGGCGAAGCGGGTTTCCAGGGAGTACAGGACTTCCTGGTGGAGGCGAAAAAGCATATCCCGACGGTCATCGCCTCTGCGGTTTCCGTTCCGGGCCTGGACGTGGAAGCGGTCCGGAAGCTGGCTGAGTCACTGGGAGTAACATTCAGAGAAAGGGAGTTTGCCGATGTTGGATGACACACCGACGAATACTGATAACAAGAAAGATCACACGACCGACCCTGCTGGAGCCCCTTCCTCCATCGGCATCTGCCTGGGCGCCTGCACCATCACTATCGCCCGGCGCACGGAAGAGGGCGTTTCATATGAAGAGGGTGTTTCATATTCATCCATAACCCATGACGGCAGGGTGGCTGAGGAGCTTCAGACGCTTCTGTCCCAGGCTCTGCCGGCCAGGGTGGGAATCACCGGACGAGCCTTCCGCCGGATGGTGACCATTCCCACCCTGTCGGAACCGGAAGCAGTGGAACTGGCTTACGAGCGCCTGCGCCCCTCCTGTCCTGATATCGACTGCATCGTCTCGGCGGGGGGAGAAACCTTCATTGCCTACCTGCTGGACGGCGCCGGCAGGATCCGTTCCGTCCAGACCGGCAACAAGTGCGCCTCCGGCACGGGAGAGTTCTTCCTCCAGCAGATCAAGCGCATGGATCTGGACCTGGAAGAAGCGACGGCCGCGGCCATGGGTGCGGAACCGCACCCCGTAGCCGGGAGGTGTTCGGTATTCTGCAAATCCGACTGCACCCACGCCCTCAACAAGGGCCTGCCAAAGGGAAGCGTCAGCGCCGGGCTGTGCAAGATGATGGCGGGCAAGATCCTCGACCTGCTGAATAAGACAAAGGCATCTCGCGTTCTGGTAATCGGAGGTGTCAGCCGGAACGAGGTGGTGATGAAGTACCTGCGGGAATCATCCATGGAGGTCTTCACCCTGCCCCAATCCCCCTGTTTCGAGGCACTGGGCGCCCTCATCCACGCGGAAAAGGACGGTGAGCTCCTCTCCACGGCAGGAAGCCTTCTCACCCCCTCCCACCACTCCTTCACCTTCCATCCCGGCCTCCGTGAATCCATGGAAAAGGTGCGCTTCACAACCATGGCGCGCGGCGAGTTCCATGACGGGGAGTACATCCTCGGCCTGGACGTGGGGAGCACCACCACCAAGGCGGTGCTGCTGCGCACCGACACCAGGGAGATAGCCGCCGGGGTCTACCTGCGCACGTCCGGCGACCCGGTGGGCGCCAGCAGGCGCTGCTACAGGGAACTGCTAAACCATATCCCGCCAGGCGTCTCGCCGTGTATCATCGGATTAGGAACCACCGGCAGCGGCAGGCAGATAGCCGGCCTGCACGCCCAGACCCCCGGCATCGTCAACGAGATCGTGGCCCATGCGGCGGCGGCGGTGTTCTTCGATCCCGAGGTGGAGACCATCTTCGAGATCGGCGGGCAGGACGCGAAATACACCTTCATAACCAACCGGGTGGCCAGCGACTACGCCATGAACGAGGCTTGCTCCGCCGGCACCGGGTCGTTCCTGGAAGAGGCCTGCCGTGAGGCCCTCGGCATCGCCACCGAAGAGATCGAGGCCATCGCCCTCGGCTCTTCCTCCGCCCCCAACTTCAGCGACCAGTGTTCGGCTTTCATCAGCAGCGACATCAAGACCGCGGTGCAGGAGGGGATCTCCAAGGAAGACATCGTGGCGGGTGTCGTCTATTCCGTGTGCCAGAACTACCTGAACAGGGTGAAAGGCGCCCGCCCCGTGGGGGGAAAGATCTTCATGCAGGGGGGTGTCTGCTACAACCGGGCAGTGCCTGTGGCCATGGCAGCCCTGTGCGGAAGGGAGATCATCGTCCCGCCCGAACCGGGACTGATGGGCGCATTCGGCGTGGCGCTGGAAATCCTGCGAAGCATCAAGTCCGGGCTGATGGAAAAAGGCGCCTTCGACCTGGAAGAACTGGCGGGCCGGGAGGTGGCCTATCGCGATCCCTTCACCTGCAAGGGAGGTTCGGAGGGGTGCGACCGCAAGTGCACTATCGCCAGGATCGAGATAAACGGCGCTGTTTTCCCCTTTGGCGGCGTCTGCGACATGTACTACAACCTGCTGAAAAAAAAGGGGTCTGAGAAGGCCGGACTGGATCTGATAAAGGTCCGCGAAGAGCTGGTCTTCGGCAAATACGCCCCGCCGCGACTGCCTGACGCAACCGTCACCGTAGGCATCCCGGCCTCGCTTCTCACCAACACGTTCTACCCGTTTTACGCCCGTTTCTTCAGCAGCCTGGGCATCGGCGTAATTCCCGGTCTGGCGCCTTCACTTGAAGGGATGCAGGCGCCCGGTTCATCCTTCTGCTTCCCGGTGATGCTGAGCCACGGATTCGTGCACGGGCTTCTGCAAAAGGACCCGGACTACATCTTCATCCCCTTCGTAAAAAACGTCTCCCTGGAAACCAGCGACGAGACCAACTGCACATGCCCATTCGTCCAGGCCGATCCCGACTACCTCAGGGCCGCTTTCCACGACCAACTGGGGCCGAAACTCCTTACGGAAGTCCTGGAATTCGACAAGCCGAACCTGCTCCGCAAGGCCTTCATCTCCCTTGGAGCAAAGCTCGGCTTTCCCGAAGCGAAGTCGTCCAGGGCCTTTCAGGAGGCAGTGGAAACCTTCGACGCCATGCGGCGGGAGATGCACGACCTGGGAAGGGAATTCCTGCGGAACCTCCGACCGGAAGAAAGTGCGGTGGTCCTCTTCGGCCGCCCCTACAACGCCTTCAGCCGTTTCGGCAACATGGGAATCCCTCACAAGTTCGCCAGCCGCGGCTACCGGGTCATTCCCCACGACTTCCTTCCCCTGGAGGAACTGGGAGGCGAGACCCATCCCCAGATGTTCTGGGCCACCGGCCAGGGGATCATGCAGGCGGCCGCCTATGTGCGCAAGACCCCCAGCCTCTTCGGCGCCTTCATAACCAACTTCAGTTGCGGACCGGACTCCTTCATCACCGGCTATTTCCGTGACGCCATGGGCCAGAAACCCTCGCTCACCCTCGAAATCGACGCCCATACCGCGGATGCCGGGATCGACACCAGGATCGAGGCGTTCCTGGACGTCATCAGGGGATACCGGGAACTGGGCCTGGGAGAGGAAGCGCAGTCGGATTTCGTTCCCGCGCGCATGACCGCCGCCAACGGCGAACACTTCGTGGAAACCGGGGACGGCAGGCGTTTCCGCCTCACAGACCCCGAGGTGCATATCATCATCCCCTCCATGGGGGAGTTCACCGCCCGTTGTCTCGCCGCTGCCATGCGCTTCGCCGGCATCCGGGCCACGGCCCTGGCGCCCCCCGGCCCCATTGAACTGACCATCGGCAAAGGCTTCGCCACCTGCAAGGAATGCCTTCCCCTCATCCTTACCGCGGGATCACTGGCCAAATACATAAGCGAATCCCGTCGCGAGGGAGAAGTTCTTGTCTATCTGATGCCCGAAACAGACGGACCCTGCCGCTTTGGCCAGTACAACGTCTTCATGAAGAACTATATCCGCAAGAACCGGATCCCGGACGTGGCCCTTCTTTCCCCAAACTCGGAAAACGGCTACGACGGCCTCCCCTCGAAGCTCTCCAGAAGGGCCTGGCTCGCCCTCTCCATCGGCGACGGCCTGGAAGAGATCCGGGCAGGCGTTCTCGCCCTGGCCTCTGACAGGGAAAGGTCCACGCAGGCCCTTTTACGGACTGTGGATCGCCTTGTGGGCGCCATCGCCGCCGACAGCTACAGCCGTCTTATGAAGACACTACAGTACGAGATGGAAAGCCTCTCCGCCCTGCCGAGAAAAGGAGAGCTCCATGAGGCGACCCGTATCGCCCTGGTAGGAGAGATCTTCGTGCGGAGGGACGACTTCTCACGACAGTATCTGGTTGAAAAGCTGGCTGATAAAGGGGTGGTGGTCCGGACCGCTCCGGTGACCGAATGGCTTCACTACACGGATTACTGCGTGGCGAAGGGGCTCAACGGCCCGGTTTCTATCAGGAAGAGGCTGGCCATGAAGGCCAAGAAGGTGGTGATGCGCAAGGATGAAAGGCTCATCGGGCAACTCCTGGCCAAGTCCGGGTTCCACGACGGCCACACCGTGGATGTGGACCACCTGGTATCCAGGGGAAAATCGCTCATCAACCCCCAACTGACCGGCGAGGCCATCCTCACCATCAGCTCCGCGCTCACCGAGGTGGGGGACACCGCCCACGGCGTCATCAGCATCGGCCCCTTCGGCTGCATGCCGTGCCGCATCGCCGAATCCATCCTCACCTACAGACTGGTGGATGAAAAGGAGAACTTCTCGGTAAACAAGGGAGACTTCTGGGCAGCCGGCAAGGACAGCCTCCCTCTCCCCTTCCTCGCCATCGAAAGCGACGGCAACCCCTTCCCGCAACTGGTGGAAACCAGGCTGGAGAGCCTGCTGCTATCGGCGAACCGTCTGAAGGAGAGCCTGCGCGGGACGTAAGAAAAGGGAGCGGGAGACAACCATGGGTAACAAAAAAAGCAGCCTTTGCGGGCTGCTTTTTTTGGTTCCTCATTCAGGAAGTAAAGGAGATTATGCCTCAGACCAGACCAGTTCCGTCGCGGAGAGAGGGAAGGCCGCACGGGAATCCCGGCTGTCACCAGCTTCCACCAGTTTCCAGCATTCGGGTCTGGCAAGGATCTCGGTCACAAGTTTGTGATTCAGATCATGTCCTGATTTGTATGCCTTGACATGTCCGACAAGTGGATATCCCGCAAGGGAGAGATCCCCCACGGAATCCATGATCTTGTGCCGTACAAATTCATCATCATAACGGAGTCCTCCTTCGTTCAGGATTCCATCATCACCGATAACCACCGCGTTTTCCAGAGAGCCTCCCCGTGCAAGACCGTTCGCCTTGAGGGTCTCCACCTCCACAAGGAAACCGAAAGTCCGGGCCGGGGCATAGTCCCGTGCGAAGACCTCATCGCTGAACTTCATGCTCCGAAACTGGTTGTTGACCACCGGATGGTTGAAGCGCATATCGAAGGAAATACGGAAATAACGGGATGGTATGATGGTAATCTTCTTGTCTCCGTCCACGACGCTGATGGGTTTTTTCACCACCAGAAACTTCCTGGGCCGGGAGAGGACCCGAACTCCAGCCTTGCGCAAGCCTTCGACAAAGGGAGCGGCGCTGCCATCCATGATCGGGACTTCAGGCCCGTCGATATCCACATGGACATTGTCGATGCCGCAACCGCTCAAGGCGGCCATGAGGTGCTCAATTGTGGAAACTGTTGCTCCCGACACACCGATCGTAGTGGAAAGCCTTGTATTTACGACATTTTTAGCTATCGCCTCGATGGAAACCGAGGGACTCATATCGATACGGTGGAAGATAATCCCTGTTCCCGCGTCCGCTGGACGCAGGGTCATGGACACATCCCTGCCGGAGTGGAGTCCGATCCCGGAAAATACTACCTTGTTTTTAACCGTTGCTTGAAAGGCCATCAGAGGCTCCTTTATAAAAGTTTTGAACAAGCTTCTTGATGATTTAGCAACATCCGGGCCAATACCGGAAAAAAGAGTAAATACATCATGACTCAGCTAAATCAAGATGTTACAACACGACAACCATTCTTGCCATGAGCTTGTTCCGCAACACTGTTGTTCAAACGCAACACCCCATGTTGCAATTACGCCACAGTTGTCCGGAAACGGGTCGCTTCAATTCTGTCCGGCGGGAGCGCGGAAAACTTTAAAGCTCCAGGTTCATTGCCGCATGGAACAATTTGGCGCCTTGCCGCGTAAAGGGAATGGTACAGAGGATGGCCTTACCGGGATGGAAGGAAAAGGACTCCAGAAAGGTGAAGGACTTTTTCCGCGCCTCCGTCACAGTTGAGAGAAGGATTATCTCGCCCATGTTTCGCGCGTCATCCTCACGAAAGACTATGGGAGAGACACGAACATCCCGCCGTTCAATAAAGGAAAGTGACGGCTGTCTGAGGGTGATGAGCCGTCCGGCCCGGACGAGCTGAGGTGGAGAAAGGAAGGTGCACGCGGGAACGAATAACAGCGGGGGAGAATCTTCCCCATCTCCGCCCCCGGACTGTAGGGCGCCGGTCAGATTGCGAAAGCCCCCGCGGGAGGCCACGACACCCTCCCGCGTCGTAACCCGAAACGGCAAGATCCAGAAAGGGAGGAGCACATCGCCGCTACCCTCCGAATGCCGCAGTTCACGAGTTGCCAACGAACCGTCCACAAGCTCCCAGGTCGCATTACATGAGAGGCAGACAAAGATCACGTCTTCCTCTTCCGACGGCAGGCGGCTGCCGCAATCAGGGCAAAGGAGGGGAATTACCTTGATATCTCCGGTTCTATCCATGGCGGACATCCTCCTTTCTCCGGGTGAGGCGGAAGAAGAACACAGCCAGAGATGCGGGTGAAAGCCCGTGGCTCGTATACATCCAGACGAGGAAGGCAAGAAGCGCAACAGCGCCGAGAGCGCTATGCAACGTCCACGAAAATACCACCAGAAGGATGACCAGCATCGGGGCGAAAAGGCGTGTTTCCATGGCGCCGGGAAATCTGGCCTTGAGGATTCTGCCGTTAATGGCATCAACAACCACGGGATAGACACGCTCGCCCGCTGAAAAGGAAAACCGCCACACGGGATACGAAGTCAATGCAAGCTTCTCGGAGCAGAGCCGCACAGAGTCATGGATGCGCAGCACCCCGGCGGGGCGGGAGCGGTCCCTGGCGGCGGCCAGGGCCTCGCCGCGCACCTGGTCAGCTCCCTTTACCGGATCGTATACCGTCCCGCGCTTCTTCAGCAGGGCATGGTCCATTCCCCGCAAGGGAAGCACCGCGCCCGCCAGGGCAATCCCCATCAAGCCAAAGGAGGTAGTGTCAAATGCGGGGGAACTGAAGTCAAGCGGAGACGCCACCGTTTCAAAGAACTGCTCACGGGGCCCCCTGCGCTCGACGACCCTGGTGGTCCCGTTTTCATCGGTTACTTCCTCTTTCACCACTGTTTCCCGCTCCGTCCACTGCCAGCCGACCGCCAGGCCCTTAAGAGACCAGTACGGCAGAAAGCACAGTTCTCCCTTTTCAAATTTGAGTGTTTCCACAAGTTTTCCGTCAACCCCCGACGTAGCCAGGAACTTCCGAACCGCGGTGCGGGCGCGCGGGAGGTCCAGTCTCTCCTCGAGATAGAAACGGGCTATGCCCGACTCGCCGGAAACAGCCAGGGATGTTCCGCAACTGGGGCAGAGACCGTTGCGCGCCCCTTCCCTGAAACTGAAGGGACTGCCGCACTGGGGGCAACTGATTGCCGCTGTCATTGCCCCGGTCACGAGGGGAGCTCTCTCTTGAGCATGACACGATACACTCCATAGAAAACGGCGAAGGAAAGGAGAAATGAGCCGGCCCGGACAAGATGGCCGCGGATAAGAAGCCCTTCAACCATGAGGAGGATGGTGAAAAAGGCAATCATTGCCACGTGCCGCACCATCAGGGAGGAACCTGTGGGCACTGGATATCCAAGGGCGAAGACCCGTCCGTCGGGGCCTGAGACAATAGCGGTATAATCCTGTTCCGCCGCACGGCACTTCAGAAAATAGAGGGGTATGAAAACCAGGCTCCATGTTCCCTTGGCATCACCTTCCGGCACACGCTCAGCGACCTCCTCCATTGAAACGGAAGGCTTCGGATAGTCATCGTCATCGGAAAGGAATACCAGGTCGCCCGCCGGCAGGGCAACGAAATCAATCTCGGCAAACGGGTGCTCCAGGGCAGGGGTCAGGGTGCGGCGGTCTCCATTCCGTGACAGCATCCAGAAGGGAAAGGCAAGGTAATCAACCGCGATCCGCTCCACGGGTTCGGTAAACATCCCCCTCTCCAGGTAGGCGGCCAATGCGCTCCAGGCCTGGCGATCATCCCGGACATGCCTGAAGGTGTACTCCGTGACGCCCCTGCCGCCCCGCACAACAAAAGAGGAGGCACAGAAGGGACAACGGTAGAAACGGCTCTCGGTCAGGGCGTCAACGGATGCTCCGCATTGGGGACAGGAGACCCTCATCCGCTACTCTCCCAATGATGCGCCGCATGAACCGCAGAACTTCGCCCCAGCGGCCACGTCCTTTCCGCACTTCGGACATTTTCGGACTGAGTCCAGGCGAAGGCCGCACGACGGACAGAAAACCGCGCCGGAAGGCGTCTCGCCATTGCATCCGGGACAGCGGCCGACCGCCCCCAGCCTGGCGCCGCAAGAAGGGCAGAAAGAGGAACCGGACGGAGCCGACGCATGGCATGACGGGCATTCCAGCCCCGCAGCCGCGACACCTGCATCGGCACGGGTCTTCATTCCATCTCCCATCAGCATCCCCGGGATCATCATGCCCAGGCCCGCGCCGACGCCGATTCCCATCCCCTGGGCAGCGCCTCCATCACCGCCGGAGACGGCCGCCTTTTCCATGCTCTGGGCCGCCTTGAAACGGAGATATCCGTCCATATCGCCTCCCAGCGCGTTCATTGACCCCTTTTCGTCGATAACCTTCTGAACCTCCGGCGGCGGGGTTATGGAGTTGATGTAAAAATCGGCCAGTTCCAGTCCATACTTGCTGAAATCCGCCATCAGGCGGGTCTTGACGTCAAGGGCCAGTTCATCGTACCGGCGGGGAAGGTCCAGCAGGGTCTTGAGGGTCTCACCAAGGAGATCGTTCAGTCTGGCGACGGTCACATCGCGCAGAAACTCCTCTATCTGAAGGACCGTGTATACCCCCTGGGTGCCAGCCAGCGTATTGATCAACGGAAGCGGCTCCACCACCCGGAAGGTGTAGTTTCCGAAGGCGCGCAACCTGACCATACCGAACTCCGCGTCACGGAAAGCCACCGGCTCCCTTGTTCCCCAGCGCATCTCGGTAAAGGTCTTCATGTTGACGAAACAGACCTCGCATCGGAACGGCGAGGTAAAGTTCCACGGCAGGGAGAGTATCTTGGTCAGGATGGGAAGATTGTTGCTGGTAAGGGTGTGCCGTCCCGGGCCGAACACATCGGCCGCCCGTCCATCACGAAAAAAGACTGCCCGCTGGCTTTCCCTCACCACCAGTTGGGCGCCAAACTTGATTTCCGCCGACCCCTCGGCGGGGACGCGGCGTACAAGCTCGGCGCCGCTCTCGTCAAACCATTCAATTACCTCGAGAAATACCGTATTCATCCTGTTTACGGCCATGAGATCCTCCTATTTTCGAATCAGCCAGAGTATGAGAGAGAGAATTACGGACACCAGGAGAGATGTGGCAAGGGGGAAGTAGAAGGTAAACCTTTCTTTCCTGACCATAATGTCACCCGGGAGCCTGCCCAGCCACGGAATCTTTCCCGACAAGGCCAGAAGGGCGCCGATGGCGGCAATCACCAGGCCCATGATAATGAGCATCCTGCCCAGCCCGGTCATGGCGACTTGACCCGGGAAACATTTTTTTTCGGCGCGTACCGTTCCTTCTCGCTGTAAATGCATCCACAATACTGCTGGCGGTAAAGCCCTATCTCCTTTGATATCTCAATCCCTCTGCGCCAGCCGATCCGGTAGTCCTCGTAATGAAACATCACGCCATGCCGTTTCCCGGCCCGCTCTCCCGCCTCGCGGATGGCATCGTGCGCCTGGTATCTACTGTAAAGGAGGGTGGTAGTGAAGGCGGAGCAGCCCAGTTCCACGGCGGCCCTGGCAGTTTCCTCTATGCGGGACGAATAGCAGTAGCGGCAACGCTCTTCAGGGCGGTCAGCGACCGCCCCGAGAAACAGTTCCAGCAGATACTCTTCCCGGAAGACAACCGGAAGATTTACCAGTGAAGCATATTCCTTGAGGGTTTCCAGACGGCGCAGGTATTCCTGGTATGGATGGATATTGTGGTTGAAGAAGAAGCCGGTAACCTCGGCGCCCGATGCGCGCAGAACCTCCAGCGGATAAATAGCGCAGGGCGCGCAGCAGATGTGAAGCAGAATTTTCATGGAACGCATAGTAAACCATTCCCTCTGGCAAAGGCAATGATGTTGTATCGCCGCGGGCGTCACCCCTCCCTATCCGGAGCGGGGAATTGGCCGTTTTGGCGAGGTATGGCTTCCAGATCAAAGGAGGCAACCGACCAGGCAATAATATCCGCGCAACCTGCGCCCAGCAGCTGGACCGGCGGTTTCTGGCCGAGAAAGCGAAGCGCGTCCAGGAGAAGCCGATGCCCCTCCTTCTCCAGGTCGCGGCCTGAAGCAAGGGAAACGGCATTGTCCCTTTTGCTGAGCTTTGCCCCGCCGGGGCCGGTGACCAGGGGAAGGTGATAGTAGGAAGGGGTGGCATAACCGAGAAGGCGCTGAAGATGGATCTGGCGTGGCGTGGAGGTGAGGAGATCCGCGCCGCGGACGATCTGGTTCACCCCGGAATCAGCATCGTCCACCACCACGGCCAATTGATAGGCAAAGGGTCCGTCGGCCCGCTTCACCACGAAGTCACCTCCCGAATCGGCAGGATTGCGGCTGCAAGGGCCCATGACACCGTCATGGAAAGAGATGATTCCAGGCGCCGTCCTGACCCGCAGCGCCCTCGCGGGTTTCCCTTCCGGCAGACCGTTCCTGCATGTCCCAGGATAACCCGGACCTTCATCGCCGGAGTGGGGAGCGGAAGCGGCGCGGGCTATCTCGGCCCGCGAACACCCGCACGCATAGGCGAAACCGTCCCGCAGCAAACCGTCCAGGGCCTGCTGGTAGAGTTCCGTGCGGCGGCTCTGGTAAAGAACCTCTCCGTCCCACATGAGCCCCAGAATCTCAAGGGTGCGCAGGATATCATCGGCCATTCCCGCAACCACGCGGGGGGTGTCCAGGTCCTCGATGCGGAGCAGCCAGAGGCCACCTTCCCTCTTCGCCATCACGTAACTGGCGAAGGCCG
This sequence comes from uncultured Geobacter sp., assembly GCA_964517595.1. Classification (GTDB taxonomy): domain Bacteria; phylum Desulfobacterota; class Desulfuromonadia; order Geobacterales; family Geobacteraceae; genus RPRC01. The sequence continues at coordinate 53,340 of CAZFCG010000013.1, forward strand.
CCACCAGAGAACCCACATGCAGCGGCCCCGTGGGAGAGGGGGCAAAACGGCCCACGGTAACGGGATTATCTGAATGATTGACGGAATGCACGGGACAATCTCCGGACAGGTCTCACGTCCGCCCCAGAACCTCTCTGGCGAGACGCATGGTGATCTTTCTTCCCTCCGACAGGGCGAAACGGTTGATCCGCTCCAGCGCGTCGCGGAGAGAAGGCACATCCCGGCGCACTATGGTGAGGAGGTAGTCCGCCACGTCCTCGGGAAGGATAACCTGCCGGTCCTCGGCAAGCTTGGCCAGGATCATCCTCCGCGAATCGTCGTCGGTGATGTCCATCCGCGCCACCAGCCCCCACAGCAGCCGGGAGATGAGGTGGCCATCCAGGCTGGGGAGGTCTTTGGGGGGGAAAAGGCCGGTGACCATGATTTTCTTTCCCGCCCCGTAGAAATCGTTGAAGACCTGCCAGACCTCGACCCTGAGGTTTTCATTGTCGGGGATCAGGTGGATATCATCCATGAGCAGGGCGGGCGCGTCATGGAAACGTTCACCCAGCAGAGAGACCCTTTCGGCGGCATAGTCTCCCTGATAGATATCGTCGATGGCCCTGAAGGAAATGCATGGGGCGGGCTTCCCGGCAACGGTGGCAAGGATTTCCGCGGCCGCCGCAAGCAGATGGGTCTTGCCGCTTCCGGCGGGTCCGTAAAGATAGAGGAGATTTTCCGTCCCGTTATCTTCAACCAGGCGCCTGGCGAAATGCCAGGCCGCGCGGTTGCCCGCGCAGACCACGAAATTATCGAATGAATAACGGGGCATGGATGGAAAATCGAAGACGAGCTGCATGGCTAGAAAAGAGTCCCTTGAGGTAATCCAGGGCAGGCGCGGCCGAAATGGAGATAGGCGGATCTCGTTGCGGTCCTTCCACGGGGGGTACGGTTCAGGAAACCGTTCTGGATGAGATAGGGTTCGTACACGTCCTCGATGGTGTCGCTCTCCTCGCATATGGCCGCAGCCAGGGTATCAAGTCCCACCGGGCCGCCGGAAAACTTGTCTATGATGGTAAGCATGATGAGGCGGTCCATGGGATCAAAACCCTTTTCATCAATCTCCAGCAGCATCAGGGCATCGTGGGCCACCTGCCTGGTGATGATCCCGTCGGCCCTTACCTGGGCGAAGTCGCGCACCCGCCGCAGCAGGCGGTTCGCCACGCGGGGCGTCCCCCGGCTGCGGCGCGCCATCTCCAGGGCGCCGTCCGGTTCGATGGTGATCCCGAGGATACGCGCGGAACGGGTTACGATGATGGACAGCTCCTCCTCCGTATAGAATTCGAGACGGGAGATGACGCCGAAACGGTCCCGCAACGGCGAGGAAAGGAGTCCGGCCCTCGTGGTGGCGCCCACAAGGGTGAACCTGGGGAGGTCCAGCTTGATGGTGCGGGCGCTGGGCCCCTGGCCGATGATGATGTCCAGCTGGAAATCCTCCATGGCCGGGTAGAGGATCTCCTCCACCACATGGGAGAGCCGATGGATCTCGTCGATGAACAGGACGTCATGGGGCTCCAGGTTGGTAAGGATGGCCGCCAGGTCGCCCGGCCGTTCGATCACCGGTCCAGAGGTGGATTTAATGTTCACCCCCATCTCCGCGGCGATGATGTTGGCAAGGGTGGTCTTGCCCAGCCCCGGAGGACCATAGAGGAGCACATGATCCAGGGATTCGCCCCGCCCCCTGGCCGCATCAATGAAAAGTTGCAGGTTTCCCTTGGCCTTTTCCTGCCCCACATACTCCGCCAGGGCCCGTGGGCGAAGGGTGGATTCAAAAAGGGAATCATCTTCGGTTGTCTGTGGCTCTATGATTCGGGTCATTGGGGGAAACCAGTTAAAAGTGAAAAGTGAAAAGTGAAAAGTTTACTGCTGTGTACCCAAGAATTTTAACTGATTTCGTCTTTACTTTTTACTTTTCACTTTTCACTTTTTACTTCCATCACTTCATCAACGCCTTCAGCGCCTGCTTCAGGGCCTCTTCCATGGATGCATCGGGCGAGATATTCATCTCTGAGAGGGTTTTCTTCACCACCGCCTCCTTGTATCCCAGATTGACGAGGGCGGAGGCCACGTCCTCCTCAATGCCCGGCGCCGGGCCGGCGGACGCGCCGGCGCCGGCCGGAGGGGCGATATCGAGCTTGAGGACCTTGTCCCTCAGCTCCAGGACCATCCTCTCGGCAGTCTTCTTCCCGATGCCCGGCACCGATGAAAGGCGCGCCAGGTCGCCGCGGGTAATGGCGGCGGCCAGCTCGTCCACCTGGACGTTGGACAGGATGTCCTTCCCCATCTTCGGCCCGATTCCGGAAACGGAGATTAGTAGCTGGAAGAAACCTTTCTCCGCCGGGGTCCTGAAGCCGTAAAGGCTTATGGCATCTTCTTTCACATGGGTGTAAATGGCAAGGGATATCTGCGCCCCGATGTCCGGCAGCTCGTAGTAGGTGGAAAAAGGTATCTGGACCCGGTAGCCAACCCCGTTCACGTCGAGGATGATATATTCGGGCGATTTATAGGCGATTTTACCGGTGAGAAGGGCTATCATACCGCTCGCCTCCCCCGCACGTTCATCCCCCTCGAGTGGGCATGACATATACCGACGGCCAAGGCGTCCGACGCGTCCTCCTGGGCAGCTTCCGGCAGATTGAGGAGCACCTTGAGCATCTGCTGCACCTGGACCTTCGCCGCCTTGCCGTGGCCGACCACCGCCTGTTTGACCTGAAGGGCCGAGTATTCGAACACCGGGAGCCCGGCGTTTACCGCCGCGACGATTGCCGCGCCCCTGGCCTGGCCAAGTTTCAGGGCGCTCTGGACGTTCTTGGCGAAAAAGATATTTTCCAGCGCCACTTCCTCCGGGCCATAGCGCTCGATGACCTGGGAAAGTCCCGTGTAAATCCTTTGCAGGCGAAGGGGAAAGTCCTTCGCGGAATCGGTGAAGATGGCGCCGTTGTCCACGTGGATCAGGCGGTTGCCTTCCTTGACAATGATTCCGTAGCCGGTAATGCGCGATCCGGGGTCGATACCGAGAATTCTCATTTACATCCCTTGGACCTAAAACCGGCAGTTGGAGGTATCCGAAGAGAGCGACTCCGGCATATTTCGTTG
>CAZFCG010000014.1:0-55660 GCA_964517595.1 uncultured Geobacter sp.
GCCCGACAAATGCACTCGGGCATGACAGACACTTGGTTAACGGTTTTTTGTGCTGTATAGTTACAGCTACGGAAAAACGGCTTTTTCGGGGGCACGGTAAAGTTTTCAGCCCATCATCCGATACGTTAATGAGGATCGTTGTCCGGACTCACTGGTCACGGCGGATACGGGAGGATTATCATGGAAAGTCTGGTAAAGGAGGGCGCCATCGGATCGGTGCTCTTCAATTCGCGCATAATCACCGAAGAGGACATCCATTCGGCCCTTGATGAACAGCGCGCTTCCGGGTGCCGTTTCGGTGAGGCCCTGGTCAAGCTGGGAATAGTGGCGCAGGAGGACATCGACTGGGCTCTCTCCAACCAGTTGAACATTCCCTATGTCCGCCTCAACGAAAAGACCGTGGACGCAAGCGCCGTGTCTCTGGTACCGGCGGAACTGGCCCGAAGATACAATCTGATCCCCATCATACGCACCGGGGATGAGTTGCACATAGCCCTGGCGGACCCCATGAACCTGGCCGCGGTGGAAGCGGTGGAAAAGGAGACCGGATGCCGGGTCACCGTGTCCATGCCGATTATCCGCGAACTGCGGGATATGTTGGATCTCTTCTACGGTCCGGCCCAGGGAGAAACCTCCTTCGGATTCTCTTCAAATTCCTTTACACCGGGAATCCTGGAAAAGATCAACGAAGACCTGAGCGGGGCCCTGCTCCTGAAATATCTCATCCTGTTTTATCTCCAGAACGGCCTGACCGCCCTCTCTCTCCGCCCCCGAGGCCCGCTTGTGACGATCTCGGCCCGAAAGGGGCATACGCAGCGGGACATCGGCGCCTTTCCCTCCGCGTCTTACCAGAACCTGCTTCTCCACATCCGCGGGCAGGCCGCCATCAAGGCTTCCAGTGAAATCGCCTCCGAAGGCCGCATCCAATTCCACTACAAGGGGATGACGGTCATGATCGCCGCGTTCCTCATAAGGCTTACGGAAGGCGAATACGTGACCTTCTCCATGGGCAGGGAAGACCATTTCCCCTCATCGCTGGAAAAAATGGGGCTCGGCGCAGCGGCACAGGACGATTTCCAGGCCCTGGCATCGGCCTCCGGGGGGATGATTCTATGCGCCTCCGGAAACAGGCACGCCCGGCTGGCGCTTTTGGATATATTGCTGGAACAAGGCAGCGCAAAGGGAAAAAACATCCTGCTGGCGGGGAAAGGGGTGGGCGAGCGGACCTCCTTTCCACGCATACCGCTGCCGGACGCTTCCCCGGAGGATCTGGAGCAGGTAATGGCCGCCCTAACCGACCATGACGCCGACCTGATCGCGCTTGCGGACGTTACCTCCGGACGGATTTTCCTCACCGCATGGAGAGGCGCCCTGCGAGGCCACATGGTAGCGGCGGGAATCGATTGCGACGGCCTCGGCAAGACCCTGGAATACCTCATGGCCGCCCGCCGGGACAACCCTTCCATTGCCCTGGGCATCGCCGGCATCGTGACACTCACCGCGGCGAGGACCCTCTGCCCTTCCTGCCGGGAAGCCGTCAAGGCCCCTGTTTCCATGCCCGGACTTCCGGACGCGGATCTACTCTACCGCGCGCCGGGCTGCCTGGAGTGCGGGTATACCGGCTTGGGGGGAACCAGATACCTGGCGGACGCGCTCCCCTTCGGCCCGGATGTCCGGGAATTGTTCATGCATGCCGGGAACGGCCGGGAGATGCTGCGGAGGCTGGCGGAAAAAGGCTACCATGGCGCCGCCGAGGAACTGGAAGACCTGCTGCTGGCAGGCGACATATCGCCGGAAGAATATCTGGCCGTGAAGGCACAGTGACGGAGAAAGAATAAATGGCAAGAATCGACGCGCTTTTCAAGATGATGCAGGACCAGGGGGCCTCGGACCTTCACCTTTCCACCGGCGCCCCCCCCATATTCCGTCTGCACGGCGACATAGTCCGGCTGAACTACAAGTCCCTGTCCCATGAAGAACTGAAGGCGATCCTGTTCGAGATCCTCACCGAAAAACAGCGGGCCGACTTCGAGGCGCGCCACGACCTGGATTTCGCCTACGCCATACCAGGCTTCGCCAGGTTCCGCGGCAACCTCTTCCTGCAGCACAAGGGGATCGGGGCGGTCTTCCGCATCATCCCGGGCAAGATCCTGACAGCGGACGACCTGGGACTTCCGGAAGGGGTGCGCCGGATGACCATGCTGAAAAAGGGGCTCGTGCTGGTTACCGGCCCCACGGGTTCGGGAAAGTCCACGACCCTGGCGGCCATGATAGACCTCATCAACTCCACGAGAAAGGAACACATCCTCACCTTGGAGGACCCATTGGAGTTCATCCACGAAAGCAAGGAGTCCCTGCTGAACCAGAGGCAGATAGGCGAACACTCCGAAAGTTTCTCCGCCGCCCTCAGGGCGGCCCTGCGCGAGGACCCGGACGTGATCCTGGTGGGAGAGATGCGCGACCTGGAGACCATCAGCCTGGCAATGACCGCCGCCGAGACCGGTCACCTGGTATTCGGCACCCTCCACACAAACTCGGCGGCCAAGACCATAGATCGCATCATCGACGCCTTCCCGAGGGACGGACAGGAACAGATCCGCACCATGCTGTCGGAGTCTCTGAAGGGGGTCGTCTGCCAGCAACTGCTGAAGGTCGCCGAGGGGAAGGGGCGGGTGGCCGCCATGGAGATCATGGTGGGGACCCCAGCCATAGCCAACCTGATCCGGGAGGGAAAGACCTTTCAGATCCCTTCCATCATCCAGACAGCTCGCAAGGACGGCATGCAGCTCATGGATCAGCACATTCTCGACCTGCTGAAGACCAAAAGGATCACGCCGGAAGAGGCATATCGATGCTCGCTGGAGAAGAAGCAGTTCGAGCAATACCTCCCCTCCCGGGAAACAGCGGCCGCGGGGTAGAATCAGACAAGACGGATTGTTAAGGGACTCGGAAGAAGCTGATATACCAGGTTTTACGCTCAGATTCGGGCCGGATTTGTCGTTCCTGATTGAGCAAAACCGCAGGCGTAGCAGGGCTACGTCGAGGATTTTGTGATTGAAGGGGCGGCAAAGATGGTCTGAAGATGAGATGTAAAACGGTATATTTGTTTGTTCCGAGTCCCTAAGGAGTTTTTCCATGCATCAAGCAACCCATAAAGTGCTTTCCGGCGCTGAGGGCCGGCCCCGGCGGCGCGCCGCCCGCCGCTCCGCGAAACCACCCCATCCGGCCTTACCACTGCTGCTCATCCTGTTCCTCTTCTTCCAGGTGCAGGCAATTATTCCCTCTTCCTCCGAGGCCGCCATGTCCGCGGAAGAATTTCAGGTAAAGGCCGCCTTTATCCTCAATTTCGCGGGATTCGCCGACTGGCCCGACTCCGCCCTCCCGGTCGGCGTGTTCACCATCGGCATCCTGGGAAATGACCCTTTTGAGGGCGCCATGGACGCCCTGAATGGAAAATACGTAAAAGGAAGGAAGGTCCGCGTCAGGCGCTATAATGACGCGGAAGACGCCCGGGGCGTGGACATCCTGTACATCAGCCCGTCGGAAAAAAGGGCGCTCCCCGCAATTCTCAGAACGCTCCGCAACAGGCCGATCCTCACCGTGGGAGACCATCCCGGATTTGCCCGGGCAGGGGTTATGATAAATATGGTCGTGATAAAAAAACGGGTGCGCTTCGAGATAAACAACCATTCGGCGCAACAGTCCGGCATCAGGCTCAGTTCCCATTTGATGAAGCTGGCAAAGGAGGTGATCGACCAATGAATAAACTCTCTCTTTTTATCACTTCCTTCCGCTCATTCCGCTTCGACTCGAAGCCGGCCCGCGGACCTCTCACTGAAACAGGACGGGCGCTGATCGCCGGCCTGATCATCGCCGCCCTGCTTGCCTTATCCCCATGCCCGGCCCGGGGCGAGGAAGACGTCTCCGAAGCCCCGCCCGAGGACCTGACGACTCTCACCATCGAGCAGTTGATGGAGATCGAGGTGGATACCGTCTCCGGCGCGTCGCGCTACGAGCAGCCGGTCACCGAGGCCCCCGCTTCCGTGACCATAGTAACGGCGGAAGAGATCAGGATGTTCGGCTACCGGACCCTGGCCGACATTCTGCGAAGCGTTCCCGGTTTTTCCGTGATTAATGACCGTAATTACCAGTACACGGGGATACGGGGATTGGGCATACCCGGCGATTACGGCACCCGGATGCTCCTCATGGTGGACGGCGTGCGCCAGAACGATACCGTCTACCAGTCCGGCTATACCGGTTATGAGCTTATCGTCGATGTCGACCTCATCGAGCGCGTCGAGATAATCCGCGGACCGGGCCATACACTGTACGGCGCCAATGCCATGATGGGCGTAATCAACGTCGTTACCCGGCGCGGCAGGGATATGAACGGGGTCGAGATCTCAGGCGCCACGGGAAGCTTCGACACCTACAAGGGACGGATCAGTTTCGGAAAAAAATTTTCCAAAGGTCCGGAGATGCTCGTCTCCGGCACGTTCATGGACAGCGGGGGGCAGGACCTTTACTATCCCGAATTCGACGCCCCTGCCACCAACCGCGGGTGGGCGAGGAGAGCCGACAGGGAAAGGTCCGGCAGCGCCTTCCTGAAAGCATCCTACCGGGACTTTACCCTGGAGGGGGGGTACGTGAAGAGGGACAAGGGCCTGCCCACCGCGCCCTGGGAAACGGTCTTCAACGACCCCGGCACCAGGACCGTGGACAGCAGCATGTTTCTTGACCTGAAATACCGGCGGACCCTGGAAAGCGGGCTGGATGTAATGGGCCGGCTTTCCTGGAACCAGTACAACTACGACGGCTACTACATCTATGAAGAAGCCGGAGATGAAGACGCGCCCTACCGCTACACCAACATCGACAGGGTACGCAACTCATGGCTCACGGGCGAGGTGCAACTGACCAAGGAACTGACGGAAAGCCACAAACTGGTGGGGGGCGTCGAATTCCGGGATGCGATGCGCATGGTGCAGCAGAATTACGATACCGAGATGTACCTGGACGACAGGAGAAGCGCCTGGAACGTGGGAACATATCTGCAGGACGAATTCCATATTCTGGACAACCTTATCCTGAACGCGGGGTTGCGGTATGATCACTTCGACACATTCGGCGGTACCCTGCCCCCCCGCGTCGCCCTCATCTATTCTCCCTTCTCCAATACAACCCTGAAAATGATCTTCGGCACGGCCTTCAGGCCTCCCAACGGATACGAGCTATACTACAGTGACGGCTACAGTCAGAAATCCAACCCGGATCTGCGGGAGGAACAGAGCGTCAACTACGAGCTCGCGCTGGAACAGCAACTGGGCAGACGCCTCCGCGCCACCGTCAGCGGATACTATACCAGGGTGAAGGACCTCATCACCCAGACCATCGACCCGGCCGACGGTACGCTCGTCTTCAGGAACATGGACAAGGTGGAGTTGAAGGGGTTTGAGCTGCAACTGGACGGAAAATGGGAGAACGGAATCCGCGCAAAGGCAAGCTACTCATACCAGGACGCAAGTAACACCTCGACTGGAGAGCAGCTCCCCAATTCGGCAAGGAGCCTGGCCAAGCTGAACCTGCTGTTTCCCCTGTTGCGGGAAAAGGTGTTTCTCGGCCTGGAAGAGCAGTACACCAGCGGGAAAATGACCCTTAAGAGAAACGAAGCCAGGGACTTTTTCATCACGAACCTGACCATATTCACCCGCGACATCCTGAAAAACCTGGAGATATCGGGAAGTATCTACAACCTTTTCAATACGGGCTACTCAGCGCCGGGAGGCGGCGAGCACCTGCAGGACACCATCCCGCAGGATGGAAGGATGTTCCGGGTCAAGGTGACCTGGAGATTCTAGTACTCTGTAACGTTTATTCTTTCGAGTCTAACCCCTCCAAACCTCCCCTTCTCAGGGGAGGCTCAAAGGCTTCCCCCCTGAGAAGGGGGGACTGAGGGGGGTTGGTTTTAAATGTTACATGGTACCAGGGGCATTCCGGCCCCCCCGGAAGCGGACCCGCTTCACGGGTCCGGGGCAACCCTCTCCCGGAAACAACACTGGTGACGAACATGAAGCAGTTCTTCCACACACTGTCCATGAAAAACAAGCTGATGGCGATTATGCTCCTGACGAGCGCAACAGCGATGTTGTTCGTCACCATGGCTTTTCTCGCCCACGAGCTGGTAACGTTGCGCATGGGCATACGGCAGCAGCTTAACATTATCGCCGACATCATCGGAAAAAACAGCGCCGCCGCGGTTGCGTTCAATGACCCCCATTCCGCTCGGGAAACCCTGGCCGGGCTGAGCGCCAAGGAGTACATCCTCGGCGCCTTCATTGTAACAAATGACAACAAGGTCTTTGCCGACTACATCTCTCCCCGGGTGAAGTCGCTGCACGGAAAACCTGTTTTCGACACGAAATCGGTTCTTACGAAACTGGAACATAATTCCAGTGTACTCGCGGATCTGGACGGGACCTTCGAAATAGTGGCGCCGATTGTGGTGAACGATCAGGCGCTGGGAAAGATTGTTATCCACTCCGACGCCACCGAGTTATACACCCCGCTGCGCTGGATATTGATCATCGTCCCCCTCGTGCTGGCCGGCGCCTTCATGGTGGCCTTCTTTATCTCCCGCAGATTGCAGAACATAATCTCCGGGCCGATACTGAATCTGTCGGAAGTAATGAAGAGGGTTACCCTGGAACATGATTACTCACTCCGGGTGGAGAGCGAGAGCGAAGACGAAACCGGCGCACTGATAAATGGCTTCAACGAGATGCTGGCGCGGATACGGGAAAGGGACGAGCAACTTGAATTTGCCAATGAGCAACTGGAAAACATGGTGGCGCTGCGCACGGAGGAACTGAGCGATACCAATATATCCCTGCGTCAGGCGCTGGACGAGGCTAACAAGGCCCGTGAGGACGCCGATACGGCGAACATGGCCAAGTCCCAGTTCCTCGCCAATATGAGCCACGAGATCCGCACCCCCATGAACGGCGTACTGGGCATGACTGAACTCCTGCTGGCCGGCCAGCTCTCGGACAAACAGCGAAAATACGCCGAATCGGTATATATGTCCGCGGAGTCGCTCCTGAACGTCATAAACGATATACTGGATTTCTCAAAGATAGAGGCGGGAAGGCTCGAACTGGAAAACGTCACCTTCAATATCCGTGAACTCATTTCGGAGAGCATGGATCTCTTCCATCTCAAAACACGGAAAAAAGGTGTCTTGCTGTCCATTTCCGTGGGTGAAAATGTCCCACTGCTGCTGATTGGAGACCCGACGCGCCTTCGCCAGGTGCTGCTCAACCTGGTGGGAAACTCGGTCAAGTTCACCGAGCGGGGCGAGATCGCCGTTTCCGTTCCCGGCATAGAAGAGAACCAAAACAGGTTCCTCATCTCCTTTGAAGTCCGGGACACCGGGATCGGAATCCCCCACGAGGCTCTGAATCAGATCTTCGAATGCTTTACTCAGGCCGACGGGTCCACGAACCGGAAGTACGGCGGCACCGGCCTGGGCCTCTCCATCGTGAAGCAACTGGTGGAAATGATGGGTGGCGGGATCAGCGTTGAAAGCACCCATGGCAAGGGGGCCGTATTCCGCTTCACGGTGCGCATGGAAAAAGGAGTTGAGGAACAGGCAGGCGACCTCGTAACCGCATATTCCAGCACGGTGGTCGATGACCTTCCAGGCCTTCCGGATGCGCCTCCAGCCACTCCCTCGCCTGCCGCCGCATCCACCGACTGGACCGGATCAGGACATATACTGGTGGCGGAGGACAACGAGGTCAACCAGGAAATCTGCAAGGCCATCCTCGAATGCCTGGGGTGCACATCGGATATCGCCGCCAACGGCCGGGAGGCGGTGGAAGCCGTAAGGCGCAGCGCCTACGACCTGGTTTTCATGGATTGCCAGATGCCGGAGATGGACGGCATCGAAGCAACGCGTATCATCAGGGAGAACGAAAAGGAAAAGGGGTCACGCACCACGATAATCGCCCTCACAGCCCATGCCATGGAAGGATACCGGGACTACTGCGTCAAGCAGGGAATGGATGATTACCTGTCCAAGCCTTTTACCATGGAAGCCATGAGAGAGGTACTTGCCCGCTGGCTTCCGGCTGGAAACGGACATTGACACACAGAGTTATCCGGATCCTGAGACATTTCACCGCAGGTGTTGGCCGTTCCTGGCCAGAAAGGCGAAAAGGCGAGCCTGACACCGGTTTACAGGCAGAAAAGAAGGGGCCAGGCAATTGCCTGACCCCTTCTTGATATTTGGTCGGGATGACTGGATTTGAACCAGCGGCCCCTTGCTCCCGAAGCAAGTGCGCTACCAGGCTGCGCTACATCCCGAAGAAGGTATCTTATAGCCTTTCACGCATTATTTGTCAACAGGATATCTCCGGATCAGTACGAGGAGAAACCGGGTGCCCCAGGTCTCCTGACGCAGTCAAATCGTCTACTGGTAGGCGTTTTCCAGGATACGGAGCACGTCATCCTTCTTCGGATTACGGGGATTAAAAATGGTGCTTATCTCTGTCAGGGCATCGGAGGCGACCACGTCGAATGATTCACGGGAGACCCCCGCCTCCTTCAGCGTCGGGATGCCGATACGCCGAGACAGATCGGCAATGGCGGCTATCGTCATCTGAACGGCTTCATCGTCAGGGAGTTGGTTTACCGCAAGGCCCATTGCAAGGCCTATATTCCTGATTTTCGCGGTGACTAAAGAAGAGTTGAAGCGCATTACATGGGGCAGGACCGCCGCATTGCCCATCCCATGGGAAAGACCGCAGTGAACGGTGAGAGGGTGAGATATGGAATGGGCAAGCCCCAGGATGGCGGAGTTGTACGCAAACCCGGCAAGCATGCTGCCAAGCTGCACCGAAGATCTGATTTCAACATCAGCTCCGTTTTCAACCGCCTGTGCAATATTTCCCGCGATGAGTTCTATAGCCTTCAAAGCGTTGATATCCGTCGCTACCGAAGCTGCGACAGACAAATAAGCCTCAACGGCATGGGAGAAAGCGCTCATTCCCGTCTCTGCCGTAAGCAATGGGGGCATGGACACGGTCAGGAGAGGATCAATGAGGGCGAATCGAGCGCCCACATTCTGACCGCCGATTACCATTTTTTTTCGGCGCGAGGAGTCTGCCACTACAGTAAAGGAGGTCACCTCGCTGGCCGTGCCGGCGGTGGTGGGAATTGCTATTACGGGAGGACCCGGCATCTTGACCAGATTTATGCCTTCGTACTGGTTGATGGGTGACTCGTTTGCCATCAGTATGGAGACCGCCTTGCCCGCGTCTATGGCGCTTCCCCCCCCAACGGCCACAATGGCTTCAATCCCGGCGTCACGGGCCAGACCGGCGCACTCCTCTATGGCGACATCAAAGGGGTTTGAGGTGATTTTGTCATATTCCGTCACCTCGAGGCTGGCGGCCTTCAGAGACGATGCGATTGCATCGGCTATCCCCGCGCTTTTAACCCCTTTGTCATAGATAGCCAGCACCTTTTTCACTTCCAGTCCCAACACCAGATGCCCCACGGTCTTAGAGCTTCCCGGGGCGAAAGCCACTGAACTGGGTAGAGAAAATTGAAATTGCATGAATAGATTCCTCCTGTCCCAAAATTATCTTGACGTATCAAATTGAATACGAATAAAAAACCCGCCGATTTCGGGGAATGATACCCTCAACGGCCAGCAGTTTCAATAATTTTCCAGCTCCTGAAGACAGGCCGTCAGGCGCCGCCCAGGCCTCTTTGTGACCGAATAGCGTGATCATGCCTGAGATTATGAACTTTTTACCCAGAATGCCTCTTCATTTTATTGTTGACATTCCCATGATCCATATTTAGAATTAACGGCTGTTCGCCGGTATAAGGCATGAAAGAGGCTGAAAAATACGAAAAACCCTTCTCGCGCGAAGATGGGTGACGGATCACGATCTTTTAGCTATAGTAAAAAAATCCTTCCTGATGTGGAAATTTGCCTTACGGCACACCAGCCGTTAATCACGGCTATTTTCTCCACCATTTTTTCAAGGGAAATATTTACCGAGGATTTGTTTCATCCCGTGCGTGCCGATAGGCGGTTACGCAGTGGCTTGAAGTACATGAACCCAGAATCTGGGGAACCAACGTCGAAAGGAGAAAGCAGAAAATGAGTGCACCACTTCCGTACAAAAAAGGAAACGTAGTAAAGTATGCAACCGGCTATTGCGCAAACGTCATGAACGTGCTCCCCAACGGAATCATCGTTGACCAGGACGCCTCCGGAAATTCCGGGATGTTCAAGATCGAAATCGATCCCGACAACGTCGCCGCCGCCGGACTTAGCGTAATAAGGTAATCTGCATTTTATTGTAGCTTCTGAAGGCATGCTGGAAGGGATTCTTCTCCCGTGAAGAGAGCAAGGCGTCATCCATGAAGTTCGCCGTACGAAGCATAAATGAAAGGCCCCCTGCGAAGGTGGTCTTGACATAGACGTACGCATACTCGTGACGGGTCCTGACAACCGTTGAAAAAGGGCTGCGCGATACGCAAACAGCCCCCTGACTATACTCTCAGGGGGCTTTTTTTCATTGTAAATAAAAGGTGAGTTGCCATGACCCGGGCCAATGCGCCCGATCAGTTTCCATTGGCAAACGGGTTCTTTTGAACCTGAAAAAGGCAGGGTCAATAATCTCTAGTCTTTGAGCATCGGAGCGATATGTCTGTCATGGATGAAATCCATGATCGCGGTTACCCATTCCTGACGCAAATCGACAAAGCTTACCCCCATTCCCGAAGGGAAGGCGGGTTTTGCGGGGGAGTCCGGATTATTGGTCCATGCGACAAACGCAGCGCACTCAATCTCGGTATCGGAAGCGGGCAATACAAAATTCACCGATATCACTGAAGAAACCGGCAAAGGATTACTGATCTCCAGAAAAAGTCCTCCGGTGCTTATGTCATATGCCCCACTGGCAACCGCGGAACCGTCGGGAAGCGTAAACCGCACATCAAGTTTTCCCTTGAACCGCGGGGCGTTTCTCTTGTCCAGATTGACATACTTTTTTACTGTACTGAAAAACGTATGCCGGTCAACGGGTTTCCGCACGATCTCGTCGCATCCGGCTTGTTGGCATGCCGCGATCTGCTCCACGCTTCCTGAAGTAATTGTCAGCACAACGGGAATTTTTTCCAGAAGAGGGTCGCTTTTTACCGTTTCGCAACACTTGAGACCGGAGAGCCCATGGAGAGCTGCGGACATGAAAACAATACTGGGTTTCTCATCACGGATGATGCTTAATGCATCTTCTCCGCTGTTACATGCAATTATCCTTGCCCCTGTCTTTTTCAGGTAGATTTTCACCAGTTCAAGGAAAACCTGGTCCTGGTCGGCCAGTAATACTTTGATTTCATTTTCCAAAGGCCAAGCCCTCCAAATGCGGAATAAATAGTCCTTGAATTATAAATCCTTATGCCCCTATTGTACTTGTAGAATCCTAATACTCAAGCCATGCCGGAATCCAGCCGGATTCCGCCCAGGCAACAAGAGTGACGTAACAAATGGAGAATCCATGAGCACGAAAAGCATCCGGGTCGCATGCGCCGTTATCGAATATGACGGCAAGGTTCTGGCCGCACAGAGAAGCAGCATAATGACCATGCCCCTGAAGTGGGAGTTTCCGGGGGGGAAACTGCATGAAGGAGAGAGCCCGGAAAAATGCCTGGCCCGGGAGCTTGAAGAAGAGCTCTGCATCAGGGTGAGGATCAAAAGAGCATTGCCGAGGGTCTACTACAGTTATGACGATTTCGACATCGAACTCATCCCCTTTGTATGCGGCCTGGCGGGAGGAAGACTCATGCTCAGGGAGCATAACGCCATCGCCTGGCTTTCCCCCCACCAGCTGCCGGAACTGGACTGGCCCGGCGCCGACATTCCGGTTATCGCGGCATATCTGGCTTCAATCGAGGGAAAAAGGGCCGTGGGACTCGATTATCTCGAGAGGTATAATCGGAGAAACGCGGTTTCATCATAATCCGTGAAAACGGCGCTTATGCGCTTCCCCGCGCCACAGCCATATTTATGTTGCCCTCACTGTAACAAAAAGTGTAAGGTATTCAAAGACGAACACGGAAAGGCGAGGATACATTCTTCGCCTTTCTTCCGTTTTTGCGTTATTGTCACACCCACCCAGGAGAAGGTATTGAAAAAGCATAACGAACAGAAAATAGACCGGAGACGCACCTTTGCCATTATCAGCCACCCGGACGCCGGAAAGACAACCATAACGGAAAAGCTCCTCCTCTTCGGCGGGGCCATCCAGCAGGCAGGCGAGGTGAGATCAAGGAAGAGCGCCCGCCATGCCACTTCAGACTGGATGGAGATGGAAAAGCAGCGCGGGATTTCAGTAACCTCTTCGGTGATGAAGTTCAATTACCGTGACTTCGAGATCAACCTGCTGGACACCCCGGGGCACAACGATTTTTCCGAAGATACCTACCGGGTCCTCACAGCGGTTGACTCCGTGCTTATGGTCATCGACTCGGTAAAGGGTGTTGAGAGCCAGACCAGGAAGCTGCTTGAAGTCTGCCGCCTGCGCAACACACCAATCATGACCTTCATCAACAAGCTTGACCGGGAAGGACGGGACCCCCTCGATCTGCTGGATGATATCGAGAAGAATCTCCAGATCCAGTGCGCCCCCATGACCTGGCCCATTGGAATGGGGAAGCGTTTCCGGGGCACCTATAACCTGTCCGCAAAGGAGGTAGCCTTCTTCAACCCGGAACTGGAGCAAGACACCGGAGACGTCCTGACCACGACCGGCATCTCGGACCCGGAACTTGATCGGCTTCTCGGCGCCCAGGCGGAGGAACTAAGGTCCGATGTGGAGCTTGTGGAGGGCGCGGCCCACCCCTTCGACCGGAACGCCTATCTGTCAGGCCTTCAGACCCCGGTCTTTTTCGGCAGCGCCATCAACACCTTTGGCGTTCAACAACTGCTGGACTCTTTCGTCGAAAACGCCCCAGCGCCGAAACCCAGGGAGTCTCTGACACGCATCGTTTCCCCCTACGAGGAACCTTTTACCGGTTTTGTCTTCAAGATCCAGGCTAACATGGACCCGGCCCACCGTGACAGGATCGCGTTTTTCCGCATCTGCTCCGGCAGGTTCACGCGCGGAATGAAAGTGCGCCACATCAGACTCGGCAGGGACGTGCAGATTGCCAACGCAACCATATTCATGGCCCAGGACAGGACAAATGTCGACGAGGCATTCCCCGGCGACATCATCGGCATCCATAACCACGGCACCATAAAGATCGGCGACACCTTTACTCAGGGAGAGGAACTGCAATACACCGGAATCCCCAATTTCGCGCCGGAGCACTTTCGCAAGATCCGCCTTCTCAATCCCCTGAAATCCAAGGCCCTTGAAAAGGGATTGATACAGCTTTCCGAGGAAGGGACAACCCAGGTATTCCGCCCGCTTATGGGAGCAGACTGGATCATCGGCGCCGTGGGCCTCCTCCAGTTCGACGTAGTCATGCATCGGTTGGAGCACGAATACGGCGTTAGGGCCGCATATGAGCCCGTTTCCTATGTTACGGCCCGCTGGGTCGCAGGGGACCGGAAAATGCTTGACGATTTCCGCAAGAAGGAGTCCATGAGCCTTTACAACGACGGCGAAGGTAACCTGACCTATCTGGCGGGAAGCCAGTGGAGACTGGACAATACCATGGAAAACTGGAAAGGACTGGAATTCCACGCAACAAGGGAGCACAGTGCGTAATTTTCCCTCGTAAACGATGCCACAAAGCACCCATGTCGTGAACACGCCTTGAAAATCCAGTATTGCGCATTATAATTGAACGGATATTTGACCATGGAGGGACAGGATGCTGATACCGGTTATTTATTGTGACCACACTCACGGCATGGTTGAATCATCCTCCGTCAGCCGCCTCATTCGTGAAGGAAAGATTCGCTCCTTCAAGCGCGCCAGTGGCTGGGTAATCATAGGCAGGGACCGTATCCGGAAATTCGACCATGCCGGGCAGGAGCGGCCGAAGCCGTCAGCAAGCCATGAATGGATGTAAAGCAATCCACACGAAAGAATTATCTGATTCAACGGTCCGCCAGCGCATGCCCTGATGTAACAAGACTTGTATTATCTGTTGTAAAGGAAAAAAGAATGGCAAAAGAGCTGTATGTGGGAAACCTGTCATATGAGGCGACGGAAGAGGACCTGCGAAGATTTTTCGCCGTGGCCGGCGCCGTGACTTCAGTGCATATCATCACCGATCCCGTTACCGGCAAATCTAAGGGGTGCGCCTATGTGCGCATGTCATCGGTTGAGGAAACAAGGGAGGCCATTGCTTCCCTTGATGAAGCATTGATGGGGGAACGCATCATCTCCGTCAGTGAAGCCCGTCCCAAGAAAGAAAGGGCAGTACCCGCCAGAAGGGGCAAGGAAAGACAACGCCGTTCTTACTGAAATCATCAGGAAGGCAAACGGTTATGCCCCAAAACAGCCCTCCGGGAACCTGTTTCAAACTATCATCTCCGCTCACGCGGGAATTTCGCCTTTTTTCACACCATGACGGTTTTCAAGCATTGCCGGGGCGGTTTTCCGGAACCTTAAGCCCTGCTCGGTAACACCAGGCAATAATGTGGTTTCGTTCCTTTCGCAGAGCGGACAACATCGTCAGAGCTTCATTCTCGGTAACTTCCTGGTCGTGGGAAATCCTGCCGGGAAATGCCGTCAGGGCCTCCCGCAGAAGTGAATCCAGATACTCTTTCCCAAGGCCGGTAACCTCGTGGACGATCTGTACAAACACATCACCGCAAGTCATATTTCAGCTTTTTCGCCTCCACTGGATAGCGCTACAACAGTTGTTCCCGGCCGACGCCCGGGCCGATGACGACGCCGTGTGCCGGTCCCCTGGATCCGGAACAGTACACAGTATAAACAATTTCAGGGCTTTTACAAAAAGCAAATGTAAAAAACTCACCAAATGTCTTGCGGATGGAATTAAGGGCCTGAACCGCCCTTGTGAAGACAAAAAACGGTCTCCCGAATGCCGCGGATGACTGAAAAAGTCCAGCGCGAAACAGCGGGAAACCGCTCAATTGTCAAACTCCGTGAATGTAATGCATGAGATGCGTTCTGGCAAAACCAGATCATCAACGAATTGAAAACTTCACCCATTCATCACTGGACTTCAGATAGTCCATCAGGGTGGAACCGGTAACGCTTTCACTGTTTTTCGTAATATTACCGCACTCACTCCAGAATTCTTCCGAAAACCTGGCGAAGAAAGCAGCCAGGACACCTGTTTTCACGTAGACACCACGCCTCAGGAAGGCCTCACCCAGATCAGCCATCACCTGGTTGAACAACTTCAACTGGATGACGCCCATTCTTTTTCCCTGTACCTCGCCATCCTCCTGATAGGTGATGCCTGACCGCATCCACGAAAGGCCGCCCTGCCGCATGGAGGCGCCGACCAACCCCGGCATGGCCGCGGAGAGGGCCATGGTCGACCCGTCTCTTACTATTGCGGCATCAATGTCGTCCACGGGGCTGTTATCCAGGAAGAAGACCTTGATTTCAGATTTCACATACTCCGGAGTTATGCCAAACTGTTCACAGAGTGCGTTCCGCATGCTGCAGCCGGATTCAATCTTCACGAAACAGTCCTTCTGGATCAGCGTGCAAAGGCGGGCAATCTGTCTCGCCGTGGGCGCCAGAGCAATCCCTCCGGCCTCATCGGCGCTCGAAACTTCCGTCATGGCAGGTACCTGCGTTTTCTTCATATGGTTCCCCTTTTCCGCCGGTTTCACGGACGCCGCCGATCCGAAAAGCCTTCAATCCCACTCAATGCGGATCCCTCAGCGTACCGCCTTTTCGAAATAGAAATCGATAAAATTCCTCAAAGGCGCCGATGATTTCATCACCTTTGAAACAAGCAGCGCCCCTTCAAACCCGGAAATGAACACCTCGGCCAGCAACTCGGGTGAAGATTGAGCCGGAATCTCGCCAGCGCTCCGCGCCTCCCTGAGACACTGCTCGAAGAGCCGCATCCATGAGCGGAATATCCAGGCAAGCCGCTGGCGGAACTCCTCGTTCTGATCCGCCAGCTCCTGGCCCAGGTTCGCCACGAGACAGCCTACGCCGCAGTTATTGTCTTCAAACCTGACCACGAGGCTTTCCACGCATTTCCTCAAACGTGCCAGAGGAGAAAGGGAGGCATCGGACAGCATCGTTGAAAAGATTCTCTCTATGCCGGAGGCAAAATGATCAAGGACCTGGAGACCGAATTCCTGTTTACTGGAAAAGTAATGGTAGAAAGATCCTTTCGGCACACCGGCCTGCTTCAGGATCGCCTCGATGCCGGTGGAATTGTAACCGTGGCGCGCAATAATCCCCATGCCCGCACGGATAATCTCGCTTCTGGTGTCTTTCGTCGCCATAAACGGAAAAATAGACCGGTCGTCTAGGAAAGTCAAGAAGTGTATGGTGTGAGGAAGCTAATGGCTGGAAAAGGTTAGATATACCGGAAAGAAATAACAGAAGTAAAAGTCATATGCCTACTCCGGTTTTTCCTTGAGGCCATCAGTCGGAATACTTGCGCGGCCGCCCTTCCTACGGCTATCCGCGTCAGCGCGCCGTCAGGTGGCGCACGGCCTTTTCCAGCCCCTCCAGATTCAGTTCAAACATGGGTATTATGCGGCGAATAAGGGTAATGGTCTCACCGTGATCCCACAGGGACCCGGACATGGGATTGAGCCACGCGCAATGGCGGAATGTTGCTGCAAGCGTTTTCAACCGCTCGATACTCGGCAGTTTCTGTCGGTATTCCACCTGTATCGCGCCATCCACCCTCAGCAGTTCTTCCGGCGCCATGCTGGCGTCGCCTACGAAGATCAGCCGTGTCTCGGAGTCTCGGCCAAGAAGGTCCTCCACCGCCTCCGGACGGCTGCGGCG
Source organism: uncultured Geobacter sp. (assembly GCA_964517595.1). Classification (GTDB taxonomy): domain Bacteria; phylum Desulfobacterota; class Desulfuromonadia; order Geobacterales; family Geobacteraceae; genus RPRC01. Next base: position 16,995 of record CAZFCG010000014.1, read on the forward strand.
TTCGGGGTCGCTCCAGACCCTGTCTGCAATGGTGTTGTGAAAATAGCGGATGGAAAGGTCCTTGAACTGCGAGCGGGCATAGTGGAAGAGGGTTCGCACCGTATCCACGTAAGGGTCCATTGACCAGCCGCCGTTGTCGATGAGAAGGAGGAGTTTCAGGCGGTCAGCCATGCGCCGGTCAAAGATGATTTCTATCTCCCCTGCGTTGCGCATGGTGTGATAGATCGTCTTGTCCACGCTGACCACGTCCCTAGGTCCTTCCGGCGTCAGACGCCGCAGACGCTTCAGCGCCTCTCCCATCTGGCCCCGTGTCAGGGGGGCAGTGCGCGAATAATCCTTGTAGCGCCGCTCCATGGCCACCTTGATGGCCGAACGGTTGCGCGAGGCGCCGCCTATGCGCATGCCTCCCGGCCGCTTGCCCGAGTGCCCCACCGGCGACACCCCGCCGACGCCGATCCATTTCCGGCCTCCGTGGTGCTCACCCTTCTGGTCTTTAAGGCGGTCGAGGAAATATTGCACCAGCTCCTCGCCGCTCAGCTTCCGAAGCTTTTCCACATCGATGCCGAGCGCCCTGGCAACCTCCTCCGGCTCCTTCAGCCATTGGTCCAGCAGTACGCGAACCGTGTCATCTATGGTGACCCCCCGCAGTGACTCCGCCTCGGCGCCGGCGAACAACTCGGCAAAGACCCGGTCATAGGCATCGAAGTCGCGCTCGCTCTTCACCAGGATGGAACGGGCCACGGTGTAGAAATCATCCAGGGAAATCACAAGCCCCAGACCAAGGGCCTTTTGCAGGCGGAGGAAGGCGGTGGGAGTCACCGCAACGCCGCGATCCCGGAGGGCATAGAAAAAAGGTACGAACATGTCTGAACCTCCCGGACGCTCAGTCGCCCGAACAGGACATGGCGCGCTCCAGGTCACTGCTCTTTTTGAAGAGGACGCCCAGATAAGGGAACGACCCGTTGCCCAGCGCCTCCGTGCGGAAATCCGGATCCGCCTTGAGCGCCCGGATCCAGTTAAGGAGTTCCCGTGTGGCGGGCTTTTTTTCCACCCCATCCACCAACCTGAGGCGGTAGAAGGCGTTGATTGCGGCATGGGCCAAATCATCGGTCAGGTCCGGAAAGTGCACGGCAATGATACGTCGCATCATGTCCGGTTCGGGGAAGGCGATGTGGTGAAAGTTGCAACGCCCCAGGAACGGATCGGAGAGGTCCTTCTTGGCGTTGGAGGTGATGATAACCACTGGCCGAAAGCGGGCCTTGACTGTCTGGTCTATCTCCATGATGTCAAACTGCATCTGGTCCAGCACATCCAGCATATCGTCCTGGAAATCGGTGTCCGCCTTGTCAATCTCATCGATCAGGAGGACGACCCTCTGGTCCGCCACAAACGCCTGTCCGATCCTGCCCATCCGGATGTACTCGGAAATGTTGCTTACGTCCCGGCTGGAATCGCCAAAGCGGCTGTCGTTGAGACGGGTCAGGGTATCATAATGGTAGAGGGCATCCACCAGCTTCATGCTGGACTTGACGTTGAGGATCAGAAGCGGCATCTCCAGACTCTCGGCAATGGCATGGGCAAGCATGGTCTTGCCCGTGCCCGGCTCGCCCTTGAGAAGCAGCGGCATCTCCAGGGCCATGGAGACATTGACAATCTTGGCCAGTTCCTCGTCCAGGACATAGCGGCTGGCCCCGCCGAATCGGTGAAAATTCTGTTCCGTCATGTTGGTGCGGCTCCTATATTTTTGTTATTGTTCAAAAATCTTGTACTTTCATCCCCAGATAACCCGTGCCGGGTTGCGTGTCGGGATCCGGACGTACTCGAATTCCGGATAACCCAGCATCATGCCGCCGTACATGCGGTGGCCCTGGGGCAGGCCCAGGGCTGTCGCCACTTCAAAGGATTGGGCGGAAGCCATGTGGAGAAATCCGGCCCAGCAGGCGCCGAGACCAAAGGGAATTACCGCCAGATCCAGGTTTGCCAGGGCGATGGTGGCCGATGTGGAGGCCATGGGATCATCGGCGGCGCCGTAGGCGATCATCAGAGCCGGGGCCTTGCGGAGTACGGGATCCCTGCCCAGTTCCCATGCCTTGAGCATCCCCCTGAAACCATGGGCCTCGTCACCTTCAAAGGTGCGCATCCATTCAATAACGGCCAGGGACAGGAACTGGACCTCCTGCTCATCCAGGATAATCTTCCAGGAAACGGTCTGCGTATTCATACCGGTGGGAGCATAGCGAACAATCTCCAGCAGATCTTCAACTACCTCCCGAGTGAGAGGTTCGGGCCGGAAATTCCTGACGGATCGCCGGCCTTTGATGAGTTGCCCTACCTGGGCCCGCGTCAGACGCCAGTCCGCCCCCAAAGGCGTACACTCATCCGGCTTCATTCGGCAATGGATGAGGGCAGAGGTCGGGCATGAGGACACGCAATGGCCGCAGGTGATGCACCCCTTCTCTATCTTCCCGATGCTCTCCGGAAAGCCCTCCCCCGCGGTTATTATTCCCACCGGACAGGCCTTGTCGCAGATGCCACAGCGGGTACACGAATTTTCATTAATAGTGATCAGTCCCATGCGTTCCTCCCCTCCCGTCAGTTTTCACCAACCCTCATACGGTCGATGAGCAGATTGATACCGCTCACAGCGCGATCCAGGTATCTTTTGTCTCCTATGGTCTTGGCCATGAGAATACCGCCTTCGATAAGGGCGATAAATGTCGCGGCGAACATCTCCGCATCCGCCTCGGTCCGAATCTCACCGTTTTCCTTGGCGGCGTTCACCATGGCGACGAGGCGGCCTTCCCAGGCTGTCAGCACCCTGCGCGCCTCTTCGTGCAGGCGGGGGTGGGCGTCATCGGCGTCTACGGAGGTGTTCAGTATCGGACACCCACCCTTTTGCACCGTATCTTCGTAAAAGTCAGGAAAGACGTCGGCATACGCCCGAAGCCGATCCAATTGACTGGCGCATGGCTGAAGTCGATCTCGTACCCGGTCCGCCACATTGCGTACACTATGGAGAAAGGCCTCGACCGCCAGATCGTCCTTGTCTACAAAATGACCATATATGGCCCCCTTGGTAAGCCCAAGGGCATCGCACAGCATCGCCATGGATGTTCTCTGGTAGCCGTTCTTGTTGAAGATTACGGCCGCCTTCTCGATAATCGCCTGCCTGGTTTCCTCCGCTTTTCCCAATCCAACCCCCATCGTGATAGTTCAGGTGAAATATACCGGACGGTATATTATTGTCAAGACAGAAAATACCATTCGGTATATTTCAGAACGCGCCCGGAAAAGTATTAATCTCGAGCCAATCCATCCTTAAGACCTTTAAGGCCATTCTTCCATTTTCCATTTCAGACTTTTAGACTGCGCGGTTTTTTTCTTGACACTTAATGGGGTACATGCTAAAAAAGCGACCTCGAGACAACAAAGGCCACTGAAAAGCTGAAAGATCAATCAAGACGGTGTCTCGACAGTCAGAATTCCGGAATATCAAGCATACGAGAATTCTGGAATAACAATTTATTCCCCAGTAGCTCAGTCGGTAGAGCAGGTGGCTGTTAACCACCTTGTCCGTGGTTCGAGTCCGCGCTGGGGAGCCAAAATTAAGATGGCCGATTTCGTAATGAAATCGGCCATTTCTGTTTTTAACTGTTTATCGAGTTGGAGCTTCCGCGGAAATTGTTTCACAAACTCAAGGTGTTATCAGTTCGAGTCCGCGCTGGGTTTTGCTTTGACACCGCATCTTCTTTCATTGTTCTCGAAAGCGCCCAGACGTTTCGTTCCACGTTCAGCTCCGCCACCAGTCGGCCCAATTCCAGGTACCAGCAAATCAGCATCCCCAGTATAAGCATTTGATATGCCTCGGTAAGCTGTTTTCGCAAAGCACTCATGAAGGCAGCGTCGATTGCTCTGGGATTCGAGGCCAATGCTTCCCCGACCTATCATGCAGCTGAGTTGCCCGCCCCGGCAACACACTGTACCCCCTTTCCGTTCAATCCTGGCCCGAAGCATCCGTTGCAATAAACACAGGCTGCCGGCGCGGTGTCTCCCTCTTTCCAACGCTTAATAAGGTTTGGTTCGCGGATCAGCGGGCGGCAAAGGGAAACATAATCAGCCAAGCCGTCATTTATTAGTTTTCCTGATACTTCGGGCGAGCGAATGCCGCCCACAAGCATTAATGGCACGCTGATTTTCTCTTTATAACGAGCCGCCGCATCCTTGTAATAAACCTCCTTTTCAGGGGAATCCAGGTCGCCGACCCTGAAACAAGAGAGAGCTCCAGAAGCAAAAACAGTCCCGCCGCTCATCTCAATCCCATTCACGCCAGCCTTTTCGAGCATTGCCGATACCTGAAGCATCTCATCTTCAGTAAGACCGCCTTCGACAAAATCTTCGGAATTGATTTTTACAAAGACGGGATACTCCTCACCGACTTCATTTCTGACAGCTTGAAATGCTTCAAGCAAGATCCTCGCGCGATTTTCAATACTGCCACCGTAATTGTCCGTCCTTTTGTTGAAGAAAGGGGAAAGAAACTGGCTTAATAAATAACCATGTGCCGCATGCAGCTGCACGCCATCGAAGCCTGCTTTTTTGGCCCGCCCTGCTGCCCTTCCAAAGGCTTCGACAACTTGATCAATCTCCTGCAAGGTGATTTCCCGGCATTGAGGAAATTTGTCGGTATCGTTCGCGGATGGTCCCAATGGTTCATGACCGGTTAGAGCTGAAGAGGCGTAACAACCTCCATGGGCCAATTGAAGGGCAATCTTTCCCTGAACATCGTGAATCGCTCCAGCCATTTTAGCCAGTCCGTCGATGAATTCATCACCGCATGCAGCCAATTGCCACGGCGCAGCTTTTCCTTCCGGATTTACATAAGCCATCCCGGTGATTATCAAACCCACGCCTCCACTTGCTCTTTCCACCAGCATGTCGATGTTTCTTTGAGTACAGAATCCATTGTCATCGGCGCATCCATCCCATGTGGCCGAATAGATGAATCTGTTTGCGAGCGACAGTCCGTTAATGTTGCTTTTCTCGAACAATATTTTCATTACCGTGCCTCCGATCCTTTCCATACCTGATTTCCCCTTTCTTTCCATGGTGTTTCTTATGTCAGGGTCGCTTCTTCAAACAGCGGAAGAATAACGCTAATCAGGTTTAGTTTTATAGGTCGTGACCTCAAAATCCCAATTCACATCTTCATTTTCAGTAGCGGTTTCAGACGGCCCTGGGGTCATTTTAATGGTTACATCCCTGAACTCACTCAGGATTTCTGTGTTAAACCATTTGTAAAAATCTGCCCGGACAAACATCGCATTCAGCGTTTCCTGGTAATTGCTGTCATCACCGGAAGAACCCGGAATGACAAAACCGAATTGGCCGAGCGCCTCCTGGGGATTGTCAAATAACATTTTTCTGAACTCCATGTCCCCCCTGGCTTTATTCTTAATCTCCACCACAACATCATCTAGGATAAACTTTTTTTCGTCGCTCATAATGTACCTCTCTTGTGTTTGATTTTTCAGGGAGATATTTCCCCTGAATCCGTAGTTACTCACTCCCTCCGCCAAGCACCTTTTAGACTGTAACCAGATTGCTGAGCCGCGTTAGGTTGACGCTGTTACACCACATTTGTTGAATTGTCAGCGGCCCCTGAGATGAGTCACCGCCTTTTCCAGCCCGGCCAGGCTGAAGGGAAACATGGGGAAGAATTGCCGGACAAGAGGTACGGTATCGCTGTGATCCCAGAGTGACGCGGACAGCGGGTTGAGCCAAACCGTATGACGGAACGCGGCAGCCAGTTGTTTTAGCCGGTCAATGCTCGGTTTCCGATTCCGGAGCTCAATGTCAATAGGACCATTCACTGCCGTTAGCTCTTCGGGGGCCATGCTGGCATCGCCTACAAATATCAAGCGGGTCTCCGGGTCGAAGCGCAAAAGCGCCTCGAACGATAGAGGACGGCTGCGCCTCTGGGGATCGAGCCAGATCTGTTCTCCCAGAGTGTTGTGGAAGTAGCCGATGGAAAGCTCACGAAACTGGGACTTGGCATAGTTGAAAAGGACCTGAATCGTCTCCACGTAAGGCTCCATGGACCAGCCGCCATTGTCGATCAGAAGAAGGACCTTCAGTTTGTCGGTCAGGCGCCGGTCGAAAATTATCTCGATTTCGCCGGCATTCTCCAAAGTCCGGTCGATGGTTTTCTTGACATTGACGACATCTCTGGGCCCGGCAGGCGCCATGCGCCGGAGCCGCTTGAGGGCCTCGCCTATCTGGCCGCGGCTCAGCGGCGCGGTCTGCGAATAGTCCCTGTAACGACGCTCAATGGCGACCTTGATGGCGGAGCGGCTCCGGGAGACACCGCCGATGCGCATTCCGCCCGGATGAAACCCCGAATGACCGACCGGAGACGTGCCGCCGCTGCCGATCCACTTGCTGCCGCCTTGACTCGATTCCTTCTGATCATTGAGCCGGTCGAGGAAATACCGCTCCAGCTCTTCGCCGCTCATACGGAGGAGTTTCTCTCTGGAAAGGCCGAGCGCTCTCGCCAGTTCACCAGGGTCTTTCAGCCATTCGTTGAGCAACGCCCGGACTGCGTCGTCAATAGCTATCCCTGCGTGAGAATGCTTCTCGACCCCGGTGATAAAATCGACGAAGACCTTGTCGTAGGCGTCGAAGTCGCGTTCGCTCTTGATCAGTATGGCCCGCGCCACTGAATAGAAATCGTCCCACGAGGTGACCAGTCCGAGCCCAAGGGCTTTCTGCAAACGGAGAAAGGCTGTGGGGCTGACGTTTATGCCGTTTTCTCTCAAGTCGTAAAAGAAAGATATGAACATGGCCGATTCACCGGCGTATCAGGCGCCGGCCCCCGAAAGAGCCTTTTCCAGGTCGCTCGTTTTCTTGAACAGGACCCCCGGGTAACTCCTTGCATGCATGTTATTATCGCCATGTGACCGTCGCCGCCTTGCGGGCGGGGATGCGAGCATACTCGAACTCGGGATAGCCGATCATCAATCCTCCGCACATCTGATGGCCCGGCGGCAGGTCCAGAAACTCATAGACTTCTGCGTAGTTCTGCGCCGCATTGTGGAGGAAACCGGCCCAGCAGGCGCCCAGGCCGAAGCTCGGTGAAGCCAGTTCCAGAGTAGTCAGGGCGATGGTGGAAGAGATCCTTGCCATCTGATCATCGACTGCGCCGTAGGCGATGATCAGATTGGGGGCGTTGCGCAGGATCGGATCGTTCCCCAGTTCCCAGGCTTTCAACATCCCCTTCATCCCCGGCACACCCTGAATAAGGAGGATTCTCAACCAGTCGACGACGATCGACGAAAGCCGGCCGATCTCTTCCGGGTCATTGAACACCAACCACCGGACCGATTGGGAATTCCCGCCGGTCGGCGCATAGCGGACCATTTCGAACAGCTTTTCCAGAACGGACCGATCAACGGGGTCGGGCCGATAGCGCCTGATAGAGCGGCGTCCTTTGATGAGCTGTTCCAGACGGGCCGGTTCAAGCCGCCAGCCGGCCGCCAGGGGCTGGCATTCTTCCGGCGCCATGCGGCAATGGTTCAGGGCAGCGGCAGGGCAGACCGCCACGCAGTGGCCGCAGGTGATGCATCCTTTTTCGATTTTTTCCACCGTCCGAGGGAATCCCTCATCCGCAATGATGATCCCCGCCGGGCAGGCCCTGGCACAGAGACCGCACTGCGTGCACTTCTGTTCGTCAACAGCTATAAGTCCCATGACATCCTCTTCTTCTTCCGGCACGAAAAGTGAGCTTATGCGAAACATTTACCGAAGGCCTTGAACAGTTTCAAAGGCCCTTTGACGCGAATCCTTCTCAGCAAGATCTGCTTAACCATCGAGGTTTCCTTGTGAAGCACGCGCAGCCAGGTCTTTGCATCGGCATGCACGCGAACGTCCGGGACGCCCGCATGTCCTTTTTCTATTCTGATTGTTTTGTCTTTGATAACGACCGTTGCTTCGGCCTCCTCACTGCCGCTGAACGTGAAATGATAGGTCGCGTTCAGCCCTTCGGACTGGTGCCGCTGGAAAGCAATCGGCATGGAGGCGAGGAAATATGCCACGGTCGGCGGCCTGATTCCGTTTCCCACGCGCTGTACCCTCTTGTGCGGGTAGGTGCGCAGGACATGACTCTCGGCGTCCGATCCGGGCAGGACATACACCGTCTCCGCCTTCTGCTGGAGCGGTTTGACCACGTCCTCGATAAATGCCTTTCTGTCCTCCAGATACTGCGGGATGACCTCGTCCCCCGCCGGGCAGACTGCCATGCAATATACCGACTTGTAGCACGGCCCGTACGCCAAGCTCTGCCACATGGACACGGTTTCAGCGTCGCTGGTTCTGGTCCGGTAATCGATGGAGTTTTTGCTGTCCGCGATATTTTCGACCCAGTCGGAGAAGCCGCCTATCAGTTCACGGTAGGTATGGGTGAGACAATTTACGGGATGGAAAAATCCATCCGGGCCGATGGCGCCCGTGGGGCAGGCAGCCGCGCAGAGCTTGCAGTCAAGGCACGGGTTATAGTCCAGGGGGGTGTCGTATGCGTCAAGTTCGGCATCGATGAGCACGGTATTGAGCAGCACGAAACTCCCGAACACGGGATGAATGACATTGCGGTGGAGGCCCATCTTCCCGAGTCCGGCCTCAATGGCTATCGGTTTGTGCGATACCACGTTCATCGTGCCGCTGCCCCACTGATCAGCTTCCATGGGAAACCCGGGCGCCGGGGTCGAGGCACGAACGCCTTTACGCTCCAAGGCCGCTGCCAGCGTGTGGGCGGCATGGATAAGACGTTCTTCCGCCTGATGCAGTTCGAGGCTCGCAATGGAACGTGCGGGACTTCGCAGGTTTTCCCTGTTAATCCGTCCCGCGAAACCGACAAGCGTCCTGGTCCAGGGGAATACCTTCAGAATGGCCGCCTTTTGATCAGCCAGCGTCGGACGCGTGATCTCCACAAAACCCATGTCATCAACTCCTGCTTCAAGGCACATCGTGCGCAGCTCCCGGGCGCTCAGCTTCAGCGGAGTAGAGTTAAGTGCCGCCGCTGCTTTGCTCGCGTGATACCGTTTTACCGTCGGGTGTTCATTCAGTTCCATGGGTAAGCCTCCAATCTTTCAGGAGGTTGTTGAAAAACAGCCATCTCGCCGCCGTCCTCGAAAGCCGCCTTGTGCGGCGTAGCGCTGCTACGCCTCCGCGGGGCTTCCTTCGGGTGCAACGATCTGACTATTTTTGAACAACCTGAGTTTTTCAACCGGCTGATAGATTTCGTCAGTTGAAGGAATCCTCCGTTCGCTCCGATTGCCCTCTGCGGATACCTCCAACCGCCGTCTTTAGTTTTATGTTCGGCCAAGACCCAAAAAACGTCTCTTTTTCACGGCAGGCGGGCTCCTCTTACTGTCCGTGAGCTGCTCACTTACTGAAGGCAGTTGAACATGCCCATGCACCAGAAACAGTCGCCGCAGGGGACAGTATTAGTATGGCAATCATTGCGAAAATCCGGGTTGTCGATGAATCCGCACGGAGCCACATTGCCGGCTGACTGTTTTACGCACGCCCTGCACTGGAAATTGCAGCGCGTGGTGGTCTCTACGAAGAGCTTCGAAGGGTGTTTCCGGAATGCGGGCTGCGGTGCGGAGCACGATGACATGCTGTCCCCAGGGCAGATGTCGTCTGTCGACGCTTGAAAACTGACGTCAGTTATTTGCAGGCAACTTGTCATTGCTTTACAAACGGAGTCTTTCATGTGTTCCCCCTCTCGGCCCCTTCTCTATCTTCTGGGAACCGCAGCCATATTTTTTGTTTCAAATGGATAGACCGGTCTAAGTAAATACAGGTAAAAAATATTACTTACTTCACCTTCTCTTTTTGAGCAAGAAATCTGTCGAAATACAAATAGATGAAATTCTTCAATGGTTCTGATGATTTTTTAACCTTGGAGCGGAGCAGGGCTCCCTGGAATGATGCGATCAAATTCTCTGCAAGCATTTCAGGATCCAGATCTTTCGGGATGGCCTTCTCCTTCTGTGCCTGAAGAAGCAACATGGACAAAGCCCTCGCCCAGCCTTGCAGAGCTTGGTCAAGCCGTTCCCGCACCCTCTCGTATTGATCGGACATTTCAAGGCTCAAATTGCCGATGAGACACCCCTTGGTGCAATCATTACCTTCAAATTTCCAAATTCTGCTTTCGAAACTTTTTTTCACGCGTTCCAGCGGCGGCAGAGAGTCGTCATTGAAAATGGCGCGGAAATGTTCACTGGTTTCTGCGACGTATCTGTCGATTATCGCCAAGCCGAATTCTTCTTTGCTGGAGAAAAAGTTGTAAAATGATCCCTTAGGCACATTCGCCTGCTTGAGGATTGCCTCAACGCCAGTAGCGTTGAATCCTTTGCTGTATATGATATCCAGTCCCGTCTGGACGATGTCGTCTTTGCTGTGTATCCTTTTCATACCTTACAAATTAGACCGGTCGTTCCAATGTGTCAAGTAGTTTTTCTCATGGTGTTCAAAATTTTTTCTTTTCAGCGCCCGTACGCACTGGAAAGCGTTCGGAGCGCTGCCGTTACGCGACATTACGATACTGCGTCAGGTTGGGAATGCTGAAAAAAGTGAAAGCTTGCGGCATGAGCCGTTACAGCGATAAAAGCTCTTCCCAGTGCCCAGAACCATCCGCGCTCGGGGAGCCAAAATCAAGATGGCCGATTTCGTAATGAAATCGGCCATTTCTATTTTCTGTAGTTGCGACTGTTGTTGCTGACACCCGAATTGTGCTATGAATTCAAGCACTTATTTGTTCGAGTCCGTGCTGGTTTTAATTTTTTACGTGCCATAAGTCCGAATGACGGCGTGAATGCTCAAAGCAAACCTGCACCTAACCCAACTCCACGGCTGTCTTGGGAAAGGGCGAGATTTCAGAGGCGACTGCCATGGCCTTTCCGAGCCATGCAATGGTCTGCCCGAGATAGTTCATATTCCGCATGGCCTCATCGTCGCTAAGCACATCCCCTTTGTCGAGCCCCATGCCCAGATTCCAGTACAGGGAGCCGGGGACTATCATGGAGGAGATGAGAAACATGTGATTGATGGAGTCGAAGACATGGGTTGCGCCGCCTCGTCGGACCGCCACCACCGCGGCCCCGATCTTGCCGCTGAAGGCTCCGCCGTTGGCAAGGGCGACAAAGCCGGCCCGGTCGATCAGCGCCTTCAATTCCGCGGTTACATCGGCGAAATAGGTCGGTGAGCCGAGGATAATGGCATCGGCCGCGTACATCAGTTCCAGATATTCATTAACAACATCGCCCTCGATGACGCAGCGGCCATTCTTCTTTTCGACGCACTTGAAACAGGCCATACAGCCCCGTACCGGCTTCCCGCCAATTTGCCGGTACTCGGTGTTCCAACTGGCGACCTCCAGCGGCTCAAGCACCTTCTTGAGCATGATCTCCGTATTGCCGCCTGGTCTCGGACTTCCGTTTATCGCTATCGCTTTCATACTGTTCTCCCTTTTTCAGAGTACACTTTTAAAGGCCGGTCATCTTCTCCAGTTTTTCCGGATAGCGTGCACCTTGCACCGCAATCTTGGATGCAGCGGTGTCGATATCAATGAGGTCGACGGACGTAAGCTCGACTGAAGCTGCCCCGATGTTCTCGTCCAGCCGATGCAGCTTGGTGGTGCCCGGGATGGGTACGATCCATGGCTTTTGGGCCAACAGCCAGGCGAGCGCAATCTGGGCGGGTGTCGCCTTCTTCCGTTCCGCGATGCTGCCGAGCAGTTTTACCAGGGACTGGTTCGCTTTCCGGGCCTCCTGCGTAAATCGGGGTACGACGTTGCGGAAGTCGGTACGGTCGAAGGTGGTGTTTTCATCTATTTTCCCCGTGAGGAAACCCTTGCCCAGCGGGCTGTACGGCACAAACCCTATTCCCAGTTCCTCCAGGGTCGGCAGCACTTCCTTCTCGGGGCTTCTCGTCCAAAGCGAGTATTCGCTTTGGACCGCTGTAACGGGATGGACGGCGTGGGCGCGACGGATGGTCCGGACACCTGCCTCGGAGAGGCCGAAATGTTTGACCTTGCCTTCCCGGATCAGTTCCTTCACCGCTCCTGCCACGTCTTCGATGGGCACCTCCGGGTCAACCCGGTGCTGATAGAAAAGATCGATGGCATCAACCTTGAGTCTCTTGAGCGACGCCTCAGCCACCTGCCTGATGTGCTCCGGCCGGCTGTTCAGGCGCGGAGTACCCTGCGTCCCCTTGGGATCGATGTTGGTATCGAAGCCGAACTTGGTAGCAATCACCATCTGCCCACGAAAGGGGGCAAGGGCTTCGCCCAGGAGTTCCTCGTTGGTGAACGGACCATACACTTCGGCGGTGTCGAAGAAGGTGATACCCCGTTCCACGGCGGCATGGAGAAGAGCGGTCATCTCCTTCTTATCCTTGGGCGCGCCGTAGCCATAGCTCATCCCCATGCAGCCAAGCCCGAGGGCCGAGACTTCCAGGCCGCTTTGTCCCAATGTACGCTTCTGCATTGTTTTCTCCTCTCGTAATTCAGAATGCCGTGCGCAGAATCTGAAGCACCTCATTCTCGCCAATGGAAGTCAGGATGCCCAGATTTCCGTTTTCCACGGCTTTCACGGCAATACCATCCAGGTCTTCTTCCATGACGCCTGCCTCACGGAGGTTTGCGGGCATCTTGATGGCGGAATAGAATGTCTCCAACCGCCTGACGCCTTCTTCCGCGGCTTTTGAATCGTCCTCTTCACGTTCGTCAAAAACATTGCGTGCGAATCGTGCAAAGAGGGGCAGGTATTCCGGAGCCTTGCTCATGGTATGGCGCATCCAGGCGGGCGTCAGCAAAGCCAGGGTAACGCCGTGGGTCATGTCGTACATGCTGGAGAGTTCGTGCCCCATGCCGTGCAGCGGGAAGGTGGGCGACAGCTTGCCGAGCAGAAACTGGAAGCCGGCCAACGCCATGGAGCTGGCCCACATGATGTTGGCGCGGGAGTCGTAGTCTTCCGGATTGGCCAAGATTTTCGGCGCTTCCTCCAGCACGGCCTTCATGACCCCCTCGTTCATGCGATCCTGGACCTTGGCGCCGACATCGGGAGTGAAATATTGCTCCATCAGGTGGCAGAGGATGTCCGCCACGCCCGCCATGGAATGATATTCCGGCACAGTGTAGGTGTATTCAGGGTCCAGAATGGAAAAGCGGGGATTGAGGAGCGGGTGCATGACAACCTTTTTCTTGTGATCCTCGCCGACGGTGATGACCGCTCCCATGTCCATCTCGGAACCGGTCCCGGCCATGGTCAGGACGGTGGCCAGGGGCGCCGCCGCAGTGATGTCGGACAGTCCCGACTCCCCGACAAAGAGATCTTTAACTGGACCGTCATGGTTCACCCCGGCGGCAATGGCCTTGCAGGCATCCAGGGTCGAGCCTCCACCCACGGCCAGAATGAAATCGCAACCGGTATCGCGATAGAGCTTGATGCCTTCCTCCACGCTTTCGATGCGCGGGTTCGGCTGGATGCCACTCAATTCCAGATGCGCAAGACCGGCCTTGCCGAACTGCTCGATGATTGCGTCGTAGATGCCGTTTTTCTTGACGCTGCCGCCGCCATAGGCCAGCAGCACCCTGGAGCCGCCATGGGCCTTGATGGTCTCGCCGAGAACCTTGATTTGTCCCTTGCCGAAGTAGGCGGTGGTCGGAATGCTGTAAATAAAATTGTTCATGTTGAATCTCCCCCAGGAATGGTTTTGGAGCTGTTTTGATGATACTGAACAATATGCTGGACCGGTAGAACGATCCTGCTCATTTCTTGCCTGATAGTCCAAAAGACTGGATAATTGTTGTGAGGGCAAGTGAAGTCTGGCAGGATGGAACCTGGGGGAACAATGGGAAAGCAGGCCATTAATGAGGAAGCTGGAGAAAGCTGCATGATTATAACGCTGGAAGCATTGCGGAAGAGTATTGCCCGATGGACCGATAAAGGTGAGCTGTTCACAACCGCAATCCCAGGCTTGTCGCTGTATCGGCGGGATGAACCGACCGGGCCGATCAGCGGCATGTACGAGCCGAGCATCTGCCTGGTGGCGCAAGGGGCCAAGCGCGTGATGCTTGGAGATGAGGAGTATGTGTACGACGAGCGCAATTATCTGATAACGTCCGTGCATCTGCCCACGGTGGTGCAGATTGTCGACGCGAGACGAGAGAAGCCGTACCTGGGGCTTAAATTGAAACTTGACCAACGCGAGATGTCACAGTTGATGGCGGACAGCAACCTTCCTCCACCGCGGCCGCAGCAGTCGAGCCGCGGCATGTCGACCGGTGAGGTCACGATGCCGCTCCTTACAGCGTTCCAACGGTTGGTCGATCTGTTGGATGAACGCCGGTTATCCAGCGGGAAATCATCTACCGCCTGCTGGTGGGGGATCAGGGTGCGCGATTGCGCCAGATTGCGTCGGCAGGAAGTCAGAGTCATCAAATTTCGAAAGCAATCGACTGGCTGAAGGGCAACTTCACCCAGCCGCTACGCATCGACGACCTGGCAACGCAGGTCAATATGAGCACTTCGACCTTTCACCATCATTTCCGCACACTGACGGCCATGAGTCCGCTGCAGTACCAGAAAACGCTGCGTCTGAACGAAGCGCGGCGGCTGATGCTGGCGGAGCGCCTGGACGCGGCGACCGCCGCCTTCCAGGTGGGCTACGAGAGCCCATCCCAGTTCAGTCGCGAGTACAGCCGTATGTTCGGAGCGCCGCCGCTGCGGGATATTATGGAACTGCGTCAGGCCGGTGCCGCTTGAAAAGAACTGGCATGCGGCATGATTCGCTACAGTGAAACATGCTCCTCCCACTTCCCGGATCCGTCCGCGCTGGGGAGCCATAATTCAAAGGCCATATTCAAAAGGGTGTGGCCTTTTTTATTTCCAACTATCGGTTCCGGTCTCGTCAAAAATGCCCTCAAAAGTTCGAAGTTCGTCCACGACGGGGAGCCAAAATCAAGATGGCCGATTTCTTTAATGAAATCGGCCATTTAATTTTTTGCGCCTTTTTTAGTACAACTGTCTTATTCAAATAATCATTCATAATATCAATACATTGCGAGTTTTGTTAGTGTAGCAGATAGTCTACAATTCCCTCTGCTCATACCCCATCGCCCTGAACCCCTTCATCCGCTTGTCATGCATCTTCGCCAGCATCGGCACGGCCCCGTCGACATAGTCATAAACGCGCATCTCTTCTTTGCCTGGATGGAGGCGATGGAACCTGCCGGCATACTGTACCAGCATACCCTTGCATGAAACGGCAGCGCAAGGAAAAGCGAGTCCAGCCGCGCATCGTCAACCCCCTCGCCGATACAGCTGCCGGTGGCGAGGATCAATCGATACTAGTCGACGGGGATGTCCGCGAGTTGGCACTCCCGACATCGTCAGTTTGCTTTAGCTGCTTTGGTTGGCACAAGGTGAACTTCGAGTTTGCAGCCGACAGCCTGGGCATATTTTTTCAAGGTAGCAATGGTCGGTGAATGCCTCTGGTCCGAAAGAGCTGTTTCCAGCCTGGTCACAGCGGGTGGCTTCGTCCCCATCTTTTCCGCTACTTCCGCCTGGGTCAAACCCGCCCGCTGTCGGGCAAGAAGGAGCTCTCGCAGCAGGGTAAATTCCATCTCCAGCTCATCATATGCCGCTTTGAATTCCGGCTCTTGTTTCCATTCATGCACCATCTGGTGGTGAGTTTTCGTGGGTGTTTTTCTGGTCATGATCCTGATATCTCCTTTTGCCTGCAGCGGGCAATATCGATCTCCCGCTTCGGCGTTTCCTGCGTCTTCTTTATAAACGAATGCAGCATGATGATCCTCTTGCCCACCTTCATACAATAAAAAACTCTTGCAATGCCCTCTCGCCCTTTTGGCCGAAGTTCAAACAATCCTCCTCCCATTGCCCGTGAATGGGGCATGCGGAGATCAAGGCCAAACTCTTGGAGCAAGTCGGTCAGTCGAGCATATGAAGCTCGAATGCCAACCGGCAGGGCGTCTATTTCACGGCGTACCTCTTCACTGTAGTAATCAATAGTCCACGTCACGATCACCTCATAACATATTTGTTATATTATTGCAAGATACAAAACCGGCCAACCAACATGTGTCATCCAAAGGAATTCATCCTCACCATCAGATATTCTGTTCGAGGATGATTTTTCTTAACAGGACTCAGCAATAAGCTGAAATTGTAGGAGAAAATGTTTTGCTGAGCGTCTCGCCCGGGGAGCCAAAATCAAGATGGCCGATTTCTTTAATGAAATCGGCCATTTGTGTTTTTTATGTATTTGCCGAGATGGAGTTTTTGCGAAGTTGTTTCACAAATTCAGGATGTTACAGGTTCGAGTCTGCGCTGGGTTTTGCTTTTGCACTGTCTTTTCCTTCCATAATTAATCTGCTTTGGGTTCCTTGAAGTGGACCACTCTTTTTACGAGTAGGTGTAGCAGGTCGAATTTTTCGACGGTTGTAGGGTCACAGATAGTTCATCCTGAAATAATCTCATTCAATGATCGACAGAGTTCTTCAAGTCTATAGGGCTTGACAAGAATACCTGAAAATCCCCACTTCGTATATTCGGCCATTATCGGATCGTTTGAGTAGCCACTTGTTACGATCGCCTTTACCTTTGGATCGAGTTCGATCAATTTGCGCACGGCCTCTTTGCCGCCCATTCCACCCGGTATGGTGAGATCCATAATGACGGCGTCAAACGGCTTGCCGGTTTCTATTGCCAATCGGTATGCATCAACCGCCTGTGCTCCATCGCGCACGCACTGCACTTCGTGACCAAGGCTTTGAAGCATGTTCTCCGCTATTTCAAGTATCAGATCCTCATCGTCCATCACGAGAAGTTTTTTGCTCCTTTCGGGCAGAGGATGTTCCTGGTCCTTCTCCTCCTGCAAAACAACATCGCTTGCGGGAAGGTAAATGGTAAAACTCGTCCCGGCTTCGGGTGCACTATCAACCGTAATCAAACCGTCATGCCTTTTGATAATAGAGTAGGTGGTCGTCAAGCCAAGGCCAACTCCGGTTTTTTTTGTTGTGAAGAAGGGGTCAAAGACATTCTGAAGCAGTTCTTTCGGGATGCCTTCTCCTTGGTCTTTGACATGAATTTTCAGGTAGCGGCCTTCTGGGAGAGGTAATGGGCAGTCCTTGTCTAGTATGAAATTTTCGCAAGTCACTGTGATCATTCCGCCATTTGGCATGGCTTGTTCAGCATTAATAATCAGGTTGCTTATAACCTGGCCGATTTGACCTTCATCCACCTCGCAGGACCAAAGGTTTCCAGGAATGTCGAACTCACAACTGACCTTGGACCCTCTGAGAGCAAATGTCGCGCTTTCCCTGACAACTTCTCCCACCGAGCTAATGCTCTTGACCGGCGCCCCCCCTCTGGCAAAGGTGAGAAGCTGCTTGGTCAGCTTGCTGGCTCTAAAAGAAGCTTTCTCCGCTTTGTCCAGCAGCTTGGTGAGCTTCCCTTCCGCGGGTGCTATCATCTTGGCAATAGAGATGTTCCCGACTATTCCAGTCAGGAGATTGTTGAAATCATGTGCGATTCCTCCGGCAAGAATGGCTATGGATTCCAGTTTCTGTGTCTTGAGTATTTCCCTTTCCATCCTTCTACTGTCGGTTATGTCCCGAAGAATACAGTGGATCACCAAAGAGCCTGACAACTTGATGAATTGTGCTGTCACCTGGATATCGCGCGAATTTCCCTCTTTTGTTCTATGGCAGGTTTCGAACTGTTTCATGCCATTTGTTCCGATCGCCTGAAAATGAGTTACTGTCCTGGCTCTTGTTTCCTCAGATTCCAGATCGATGAAGGTTAATTGTGCATACTCATCGTTTGCATAACCGACTTGAAGAGCAGCGGAACTGTTGAAGCGGACAATTTTCATGGTCTCAGGATCTATAATGAGGATCCCATCAGGAGAATACTCCACCAGGCTGCGGTAAAGCTCCTCAGCAGACCTGCGCGCAACGATTTCCTTCTCCAAGGACTCGGTTCTTTCAGCAACCTTACTTTCCAGTGATTCATAGAGCAACGCGTTGTCGAGCGAAACCGCCAACTGCCCTGCAATCAGTAAGACTGCATCCAGCCGGTCAGTTGTGAAGGCGTTTTTGCTGAGCCGGTTTTCAAGCAGCAAAATCGCGCGCAAGTCACCCTGGCTCAGGATAGGAACCGCTAACAAGGAGCAGACGTCAAGAGCCGCGATATAGGAGTCCTGGGCAAAGCGGTCATCCCTTTTCGCATCTTTCACCAATTGCAGCTTTCGGGTGCGCTCCACATAGCGGAAAACCGAGAGAGGAAAGAGCCTCTGTCGGCCGGCTACTTCAACCGGTATGAGTGAGTCGGTACCGTCTTCCGTGTTAATGAAGAACCAGTCCCCTGTTTCATCACGCCGTATGGCCATCATTACCGTAGTCGCGCCGGTCATTGTACCCAGAAGCTCGATGACGCGCTTCTTCAGTTGGTCGAGGCTCGTCTCGGAACTGAGTGTCTGCGAGGCGCGCAGGATTGCGAGAAGATCAACTGCATCTTTTGAGACAACGCTGGCATGCTTCCCTGCCATTTGCTCCACGGCGCATTTGTCATCCCTTAGGAATTCATAACAATCACCAAGCTGTCGCACCTTTGCTGTAGCGCCCCAGTCGGCATAGAGTTGATGAGCTTCCGCCAGCAGCTTGCGGCCGGTATACTCCATGCCGTTTCCCATATGGAAAAGGCCAGCCCGTTCCGTCATCAGCGCTCGATGCCACGGACGGTTGCTCAATTCAGCTTCTCGAAGGGCATCATCAAAGGCGGATGTGGCTTTCCTTATGTCTTCCAAAGCCCAGGCTCGCTCTGCATCCAACCATTTACTTAAATGCAGGTAGTTGCAAGGAGCGTCACTAGCCCGGCTCTTCATCCAGTCACGGCAGACGTCAAATTTGTCTAACAACACCGCGCGCTCCTCAGGCGCAGATGAACGGATGCGGGGTGCCAGTGCAAGTGCCTGGAGCAGGTACGCAATCATTGTGGAGTAAAAACCTTGAATGTACGACAAAAGAGGTATTGACGCAGTAGCGTGACGGGTCAGTTCCTGAGCGTCATTGAAAATTGCTGCCGCAAGCGCACGATGTATGTGGTAGCTCACAACCGCCATCGGGTTGGAGCCAACGCTTTCAAGATGAGGTTTTTCTGTAAAGGAGCTGTCTTCAAAGCTGCCCGGCACAGCTGTTTCTCCCCGTAAAGTGCGCAGCAGTTGCCGGTAAGCGAGAAATGTCGGTGATGAGAAGATATTGCCGGTACGCAGTGCAAAAGCAAGCGCCGGCTTCAGTCCAGCGGCGAATCCTTCCAATGTCGCAGCGCAATCCAGAAGCGCAGCCAGAGAGGTGTGGTAGGTGAAGCAGGCAAATTGCAGATCGCCTCCGTGAAGGAGCCTTTCACGTGCCTGATGCGCCTCGTGAATGCATGTTTCCACGGGCTTGACCCAATGGGTGGCGAATATGGCGATGCAGTGGCGAACCCAAGAGGTTTCCGGTTCATACCCCTTCGCCACACCAACCTGCAGCGCACGTTCTGACGCATAGTATCCCGTGCGGTAATCATTCTGCAAGGCAATGGTAAGGAAGGGAATTGCTCCAAAGCACGTCATTAGAGGAGCGCAGGGACCGTGTTGTATCCATTGTCTAAACCCCTGAAGTGGCAGCCAGGCACTGGTCGCCGGATCGCTGAAAAAGGCCGGTCCCATCATTCGATGTATGAGTTTGGCCACGCCCAGCACGTGCGCGTCCGTTACTTCCGGCCTGTTCAGTTCGCGGGCCAGAGTTCCCTCCGTGACCCATTGATGCAATGCCTGCAATCCCTGTTCAATCTCCAGCTGGCTTCGTTTCGGGGGCTCCAGGCCAAGCTGCTGGAGGAGATCAATGCCAAGTGTCAGCGCTTCGCGCTGGAGTCCGCGGTTGGTCAGGCTGTTGATCTGAATGCACGTTGCATCAACCAGTTGCAGTGGAAGACGTGTGCGGTTTTCAATTGAACGATAGACGCAGTCAGCCTCTTCGAAGCGCCCAAGACTGTAGAGGGCAACATGTAATTCCTTCTCTACATTGGTAATGAGAACGTCATCAGGAACAATGTCAGGCGACTCTAATATTTTCAGTGCTTCTGCCAGGAAACGCTCCATTGACGCATAGTTGGTCGTGAGGCGAGCATTATTGGCCGCTTCCTGAAAAAGAACAGCTGCCCGAAATCGTTCAGCCGGATCAGCAGCCCTCTCGACAGCCTTTAGGTAGAACTCAGCGGCAAGAATTTTGAACTCCTGCTCAACAGCAAGGCGCCGGGCAATCGTAAGATAGAATGAATCTTGTTCTGCAGGGTCCATCATATTATACGCAGACTGTTGCACCCGGTCATGGCGGAACCTGACCCGTGTTGTTCGACTGGTTCCGGACTTTGATCCCCCTTGGTCCGCAACGAGAAGACCGTCCTCAAGCGAGGGCGCGAGCAATGCCTCCAGTTCAGTGGAGGGCAATCCGCTGGCAGACGAAAGCAGGTCGTATCCCATCTCACCGCCTAGACAGGACATGACGTTCAGTAGTTCCCGCGACTCACATGGCAGGGCAGCAATGCGTACGGTCAGGAGATCCACAACATCACCCTGTCCAACGTAATGACTGACGGTTGCATCATCCCAGATCCACCCCTGCTGTCCCAGTGTCAGAACTCCGTCCCCTCGCAATGCGTTTATCAATTCGATCGTGTCATAAGGATTACCATGCGTCCGCTCGCCGATAACTTTTGCCAGCCTGGCTGCTTCCGCTGGTTGCAAGCGGAGCATGTCGGTTATGAATATACCAAGTTCCGCAGGCGGCAGATTATGCAGATCTATGCACAGTGGCGCATCAGAAAGCTGACCCAGTTTTGCCAATAATAAAGACAACGGATGTGTTGCATCGACCTCGGTGTTGCGGTAAGTCCCCACCAGCAGCAATCCAGGCAAATTATCATCAGTCAGGATTGCTTCAATAAGGCTGAAAGTGTTTTTGCGTGCCCATTGCAGATCGTCAATGGCAAGGACCACCGGCCTGTCAGGGGAAGCTATGGAACGCAATAGCTCTAGACTTGCCTGCTGAAATCGTATCTCGGCTTCGATCGGGTCACCGTTCATTATTTCCGGCGCATATCCTAACAATGTTGCAAACTCAGGCAAAAAAGCGGTTATTATTCCAACATTGCTTCCCAAAGCGGCGAAAATGCGCTGACGCTGTACCGCCAGACCTGCCTCCGGTTCGGCAAGGAGAAGGCGGCCAAGAGAGCGCAATGCCTGAATTATTGCACCCGATGCAGTATCATGGCGGTATTGATCATACTTTCCTGTCACGAACCAACCACGCCTTCCAGTGACAACAGGCAGCAACTCGTGTATCAATGCGGTCTTGCCGATTCCCGGTGCACCGGCCACCAAAGCGCCACATCCGCGTCCGTTTATGCTATTTTCGAACGCTGTGCACAGTAAAGCGATCTCCTCTTCACGACCTATCAGTCGTGATGGAGGTGAAAGCCGTTGCGGAAAATCGCGCTCTCCCAGGTTGAATTTTGTGCTGTTGCCAGTAGTCGGTGTTTCTAAGAAATAAGACAAATCATGCGCCAACCCCTCGGCGCTCTGGTAGCGCTGATCCGGCTCCTTTTCGAGAAGGCGCATGATGATTTCAGACAGCTGTCCTGGTACTGCGGGATTCAACTCACAGGGAGGGATGGGTGTTCGTGCCAGGATATCGTGGATCAGTTCCAGAAGATCGTCTGCCTCGAAGGGCGGTCTGCCCGTGACCATTTCATAAAAAGTTGCCCCCAAACCATACAGATCGGCACGTTGATCAACCGACCGGGCCATGCGCCCGGTTTGCTCCGGAGCGAGATAGGCAAGTGTGCCGGGAATCTCTTGATGATGAACGAAACCGGGCCGTTCTTCGGCAAAAGTGGTGGCGTGATCAAAGTCGATGAGAAAAGGACCTTGCTCCATACCTGCAAGCAAAATATTGGCTGGATTGATATCCTTATGCACGATACCACAGCGGTGCACTGCTGAGACGATGTTGGACAGTTGTGATGCGATTTTTATTGCTGTCGATACATCAAGTCCTTCGCTGTGAATTGTCTGAGCAAGAGTTACCCCCCCGTTATCCACCAATGCAATTGCATCATGGGGAGGGGTTATGGATGCCAAATGCGAGACGAACTTTACCTCGGCAAGACGTTTGAGTATTTCCAGTTCGTGGCGCAGTTTGCTGACCGCAGCCTGACCAAGCGGTTCCTTCAAAATAACGCTTCCTGACTCCTTCGGCAGCCACAATCGAACAACCCTTGTACGCTTGCTCCTGTAAAGCACCTCTCTTCCAGCTATTGGAAGCGATATAATTGTTTTATCAGTCTGATTACCTCGATCCATGTTCATCGGTAAATTCCCTGGACATTTTCAGTGTGTTTTGTCGCATTCGGCAACAAGAAGCTGGATTTACATCCGTGGTTTGTTTTTATCACCATAGCGGATAAATTTCAGCAGTTGAAAATATTACGTCATTGCCTGGTAATTTTATTCCCGTTATTCTTATCGGTTTCAGAATTTCTATCTTGAAACATTAGTGATGTTCGGTACGCAAAAACGACTCCCCCAAAAGCAGGTCATTTTTGCATGCTGATCAACATTCTGAAATGTAGAATTCATTAGCCCAGTGGCATATCCGCCTTTCTGAGTGCCCAGAACAGTCCGCACTGAGGAGCTAAAATTTTCAAGGCCATCTCCAAGGGTGTGGCCTTTTTTCTCACCAAGAATCGGTTCCGGTCTTGTTTGATATACCCTCATAAGTTCGAAGTTCGTCCAAAACGGGGAGCCAAAATGCAAGATGGCCGATTTCTTCAATGAAATCGGCCATCTTGCATTTTATGTATTTGCAGCGACCCTTATGTTGCCTAAAATGTGTAACGAATTCAGGCTATTTCACGTTCGAGTCCGCGCCGCATTTTTGCGGCGGCAGCGTCTCTACTTTCTGACTGCCTACTTGATAGGGAAGTTTACGGTCTCCCCGACCGATGGCCCTTTTTGCGTTAGATATTGTCTGATGTCGCTGCGGCGCCCTCTCCGGCGATACACTGAACCCCTTTTCCTTTTATACCAGGGCCGAAACATCCGTTGCAATAAACACAGGTCGGTGGCGCGGTGTCTCCGGCTTTCCAACGATTAATCAGATTCGGTTCCCGGATCAAAGGCCGGCATATCGATATACAATCGGCGACACCGGCGCTTATCAAGTGTTCAGCCACACCGAAAGAGCGAATACCACCCACTAAGATTAAAGGTGTGCCGATTCTCTCTTTATAGCTGACCGCGGCATCCTGGTAATAAACCTCCTTCTCCGGCGAGTCCAAGGCCCCAACTCTGCAGCTGGAATAGGCCCCGGAGGCATAGATCGTACCGCCACTCATTTCTATTGCATCCACGCCGGCCTTTTCGAGCATTGCACACACCTGAAGCATCTCAGCTACGGTAAGACCACCTTCGACAAAATCCTCGGAGTTGATCTTCACGAATACGGGATACTCCTCGCCCACTTCATTCCTTACCGCCTGGAATGCCTCCAGCACTATCCGCGCACGGTTTTCAATGCTGCCGCCGTAGTCGTCCGTCCGTTTGTTGAAATAGGGAGAAAGAAACTGGTTCAACAGATAACCATGGGCCGCGTGCAGCTGCACACCATCAAAGCCGGCTTTTTTGGCCCGCCCGGCCGCTTTTCCGAAGGCGTTCACAACTTCACCAATTTCCTGCACCGACATTTGCCGACACGGGGGGAATTTGTCGGAATCGTTTGCAGATGCCCCTGAGGCTTCAACTCCGGTCAAAGCTGGAAGAGCGTAACATCCCCCATGGGCCAACTGGAGGACAACCTTGCCTTGCTCGTTGTGGACTGCCTGAGCCATTTCCGCGAGACCTGGAACAAATTCATCCCCGTAAACCGCCAACTGCCAGGGCGCAGCCTTTGCTTCCGCTTTCACATAAGCCATTCCGGTAATTATCAATCCCACTCCGCCGCGTGCACGTTCCAGCAGCATGTCGATGTTTCTTTGGGTGCAGTATCCTTTTTCGTCCGCACAGCCATCCCATGTTGCCGAGAAAACAAACCCGTTCCGGAGTGCTAAACCACCCATTCGGGTTGTTTCGAATAATTTGTTCATTGCCGATCCTCCGTTCTTTTTGTAGTTGATTCCAGAATGATTTTCATGCTGCTTCCTTCCTCCTCATGCCGGTTTGTCCCTCTCGAACCGCAAAATAATTAGACCGGTCAACTTTTTGATCAGTAAAAAAATATTCAATTTTTCAAGCTGGCCATCCAAAATAAATTCCATCCTCTTTTCGCACATGAAACTCAACATTCATTCCAGATGGACACCTGTGCCGACTGGACACGCCGCGAGGCAGCGAAAGCAGAAATACTGGTAGCCGATGGAAGTCGAATGGTACAGGTTCAAATACTCGGGGTGTCCCAGAACGAAAATACGGATGTCTTCCTTCACGACTTTCATATAAGTGCTCCTTTGTCTTCGGTGCGGAATGCGTCTGGTACCCGGTACCCGCATGGCACGTAGGGCTGGCTCAGATCTAAGACCGCAGCAGTTTTCGCAGCACGGGAACAGGCTCCATTAACCTTTCGTGAGGGGGCTGCTTACTGCAGGCAGTTGAACATCCCCATGCACCAGAAGCAATCACCGCAGGGAACGTTGGTGGCCGAGCAGTCGTTTTGAAAATCGGGTCCCCAGATGAAGTCGCATGGCGCAACGTTGCAGTTGGAGCAGTAAGAAAATCTATACTTCAGCACCTCTTCGCGAAATGCTCTGAAATCGGGCTCGTTCCATATGTCACAGACCGATTCCTGCTCCAGGTTACCAAAGGATTTAGCTGCAATTTCTCTACAGACGACGCGTGTTTTATGGAAGCACTTGTACCTGTGCCACAGGAAATAACAGGGATGGATATTCCCATTCCAGGAAACCATGGCTGACCCACCTTCGATGAAATCACATCTCCTGTCAGCTTTCGGTACTATTTCAGGGAGTTTCAGCCTGATCCCTGCCTTTTCGGCAATGGCTTGGACTTCATTGAAAACCTCCGTTATCTCCCGTTGAAACGCTTCGTCACGCGAAAAAAGGTTTTTGACCTGGAAGAAGATCCCGGTACGATTTGCTTCGAGCATCATCTTGTACACAAAATCGAGAATCTTCTGTTCTTCTTTGCTGCGGACCCACTTGGGGGGGAAAAAGACATCGAAATACCGGTGAATATCTATCCCTTCGCTTTCAGCCTTTCTTTTTAATGGCTCAAACAGTGCGATTGCTTCATCCGAGTTGTATTCGTAAGCGATTTTTGCTACCTGGGAAGGGTCATAGGGCAGAAGGTGTGTGGCTATCACAAAGCCAACTTCCCGGGAAGTTGCCCATTTCAGGACATCCGGGAGCTCACGGAAATTATCCCTGCTTACAACAACTTCGAGACCAATCTCAAGATCGGTTTTCCCGGTGCGGGCCTTTGCCGCCTTGAGAGCGCATATGGCATTTTCAATGTCGACAACCTCGCCCCCTTCCCTCAGGTCCCGGAAAGTGTCGCAGGAAACGGAATCCAGTGACAGGCATATTTTGTCGAGGCCAGCCGCCAACAAGGAATCGGCCCGTTCATCGGTGATGAGGGTACCGTTGGACTGGAAACCGACCCAACTCTCCTTCGGCATGAAGCTTTTGGCAATCCTGATAAAATCCTCAAGGAGCGGATGCAGGAGCGGCTCGCCGATGCCGTTCAGCACCAGGCTTTCCAGATGGGGAAAGGTCGGCGCCAAAGCCATGAAAGTTGCCATGGACATGTCTCCTTCCAGTATCCCGTTTTCATGTGACTGCTTAACGCACGATTGGCATTTGAGATTGCAGCGTGTAGTTGTTTCCACGAAAAGTTTCGTTGGGTGGTTGCGAAATACGGGATGCAGTTCAGAACAAGGAGACGTAATGCCCTGAGGGCAGACGGCTTTTGACAACATTGGAACGCCCATCTCTTGTGTCGGCACGTAATCTGTGGATATGTTGTTAACGGAATCTTGCATGCAGGTCTCCTCTGAGCTTCGTAAAATTATGCAACATTTGTTATGTTTATTGGATCCTGCATTAAGGTATAGACTGGCCTATCTATACTGACGGCTCATTCCATTTCATCTCAGGGGAAAAAACTTGTCGAAGTACAAATAAATGAAATTGTGTAATGGCCCAGATGATTTCTTGACCTTGGAGCAGAGCAGCGCTCCCTGGAATGATGAGATCAAATTCTCTGCGAGTATTTCCGGATCAACCTCCGAAAAGATCGCGTTGTCCTTCTGCGCTTCATGAAGCAGAATAGTCAACACATCGCTCCAGCCCCGTAGAGATTGCTCAAGACGATGGCGGACATTCTCGTATTGATCGGACATTTCAAGGCTCAGGTTGCCGATCAGGCACCCCTTGGTGCAATCATTACCTTCAAATCTCTCTATCAAGGTTTCGAAACCCTTTTTGATGCGTTCCAAAGGGGGTGACGATTCATCATGGTAAATTGGGTGTAAAATTTCATTGATTTCAGCAGAATATCTATCGATTATGGCCAGGCCAAAATCTTCCTTGCTTGAAAAGAAGTTGTAAAACGACCCTTTTGGCACATTTGCCTGCTTCAAAATGGCCTCGACACCGGTAGCGTTGAAGCCTTTGGATAATATAATATCCAACCCCGCCTGCACTATATCGTCTTTATTGTGTATTCTTTTCATGGTTAATAAATTAGACTGGTCGTTCCAATGCGTCAAGTAATTTTTTAGGCATTGAATAGATTGTTGGCCCTGGTTGTAATTGCTGAAAAACCGTTAAAGAACGGGTTGAGAACTTCGAAACAGCAGATTAGCGGGGAATTCTCTGAAACCTGGACTCTGTTCCTGGATGGTTTTTCTTAATCGGACACATAAGAAAACAGAATTGATACGAGAAAACGTTTTGCTGAGCGTTACGCTCGGGGAGCCAGACATTACAGGGACTCAGGCGATTCGCTTGAGTCCCTTTTTCGTGTGCGTTTAACAGGAGGTTGATTCGAGTTTCGCCGCACATTTTTTTACTTCATTCATCCCGAAAAACCTGCTCTGCCTAGCCGCAACCGGCTCCCGCGGCATCTCAACCTACCCCTAAAATCCCCTTCGCTTCCGTCCGCCGCTTTCCCTGACCGAATCTGCTCAACCGTATGTCGGCAATGACAGGCATCCCACGCCAACTCTTTCAGGACATCTATAACAATCTGGTAAAATATTTGAGCAAGATCAATTTCCGGCAAACATGACCGGTATATAGTAGGCTCACACGCGTCAGGCCAACCAATACATCGACATAAGCTGAAAATACCGCATAAAATGGAGACGCCATGGAGACCGCCGTAACCGTAAAGCCATCGCTGTTGATCAGCATTCTTAAAAGCGCTCTTGACGTAAACATCCCCATGTTCATCTGGGGGCCGCCCGGTATCGGCAAATCACAGATCGTGGCACAGGTGGCCGCCTCCATGGGCCTGCCGCTGATCGATGTCCGCGCCGTGCTTCTGGACCCGGTGGACCTGCGCGGAGTTCCGTCCGTTGAAAAAGGGGTCACCCGCTGGAACCCGCCCATCTTTCTGCCAACCGAGGGAGAGGGAGTGCTGTTTCTTGACGAGCTTTCCCAGGCGCCTGATTCGGTGCAGAGTTCCCTGCTCCAGCTGGTCCTTGACCGCAAGCTGGGCGAGTACAGCATGCCGGCCGGATGGAGGATTCTGGCCGCGGGAAACAGGGTCACCGACGGCGCTTTCAGCAGGAAGATCAGCAAGGCGCTGGGCTCCCGCTTCGCCACCCACCTGGAGCTCGCCGTTGACCTGGACGAATGGTGCAAATGGGCGATTGACAATAACGTGCCGTCGGAAATAATCAGTTTTCTGCGCCTGAGGCCGGACCTTCTGCATCATTTTGATCCGGCGGCGCAGGGCAATTCATTTCCCTGCCCCCGGGTGTGGGCGAATGTCGGTCTGTTTATGGGCAAGCTGCCCAGAGAAGCGGAACTCCCTTTTCTCGCCGGAGCGCTGGGCTTCGGCCCTGCCGCCGAGTTCGTTTCCTATCTTCAGATATGCCGGGATATGCCAGACATGGAAAGCATCATGCAGGATCCGGACAATGCTGAGGTTCCAGGGGAACCGTCCGTGCTGTATGCCCTTTGCGGGGCAATGAGCCGCAAGGTGAACTCGGTCAACGTGTCGCGGGCTTTCCGCTACATGAAACGCCTGCCGTCGGAATTCCAGGTCGTGTGGCTGCGCGATGCGCTGCAGGCGGCGCCCTTTATTGCTTCAACCATGGAGTTTACGGACTGGGCAAGAGAAAACGCCGAACTCCTGCTTTAATCATTGACCTCCCAGCCATTTTGACACATTGCGACGGACCATATTTGGGCGCGAAATGCTCGGGCTCGGCCAGTTGCGGCGCTTCAGGGGAAAACATATGAAAAAGAACGACAAAGGGGCGATGGATAAATCCTCGAAACTGGCCAAAGCAATAGCTCGTACGGTGCTCGACCATCCATTTTTCGCCAGCCTGCTGCTGGGAATGCGGATGTGTGAGGACAGCGGCACGCGCACAGCCTCTACTGACGGAAGGGAAATCCGCTTTAACCCTGGGTTCATCAATTCGCTGGGTGTCGATCAGGTGGTGTTCGTTCTCGCCCATCTGGTTATGCACGTGGCCAATCACCACCCGTTGCGGCGTGGAAACAGGCGGATCGACAGGTTCAATAAAGCCGGAGATCTGGCAATCAACGGCATACTCCTGGATGCCGGCCTCAGCATGCCGCCCGGAGCATTGTACAAGGCCGAGTTCCGCAATCTTTCCGCTGAACGGATCTACGATCGGTTACCCGGAGCGCCCGGCAATTCATCCGGCGCCGGCGCGGAACAAGACAGCGGGACCGAAGAAGACCCCGGAGGCTGCGGTGGATTCACAGATGCAAAGGGAGAAAACGGCAAACCTCTGTCAAAAGCCGACAGGCAGAATGAAGAAACAAGGATCACCATCGCGGTGCAGCAGGCGGCCAGGGCAGCCAGAGCACAGGGAAAGCTGCCGGGCGTCCTTGCGCGCCTGGTTGAGGAAATGGTAAATCCCATTCTTGACTGGCGTGAGATATTGAGGACCTTCATTGATCACTCGGGCCGGAACGATTATTCATGGCTCCATCCCAACCGGCGGCACATAGCAGGCGGAATCTACCTTCCCAGCTTCCGTTCCAACGGCATGAAGCCTCTGGTTCTGGCGGTTGACACATCCGGTTCCATCAGCCAGGCCCAGTTGAGCCAGTTTCAGGCCGAACTGAACGACATACTGCGAAGTATCCCCTCTACCGTCCATATCGTTTACTGTGACAGCGTGATATCCGATGTCCGGGTTTTCACCTCGGACGACTATCCCGTAGAACTGAAACCTGTCGGTGGAGGCGGAACGGACCTGCGTCCACCATTTGACTGGATGAAGAAAAACGCTTCGGACGCAGGTTGCGTCATTTACCTGACCGATCTCCAGGGCGCCAGTCCGCAGTCAGACCCCGGTATTCCAACACTGTGGGTAAGCACAACCAGGCTCCGGGACCTTCCGGCCCGCTTTCATCCCGGATTCGGCCGGATTGCCACACTCTTGTAGCAGGGATCGGTCGCGGGACGCCTGCTTCCCGATGAAAAAGACCACCTTGGAGATGAAGATGAAGAAAATAATCCTTCTTACATTCATCCAGAGGGACAGCCTAAGGAGCCTGCCCGCCGAGATCTGGAAAAAGTGCACCTGCCTGGGCAGCGGGAAACTGACCAACCGGCAATACACCTGGCGCTATTCCACTACGGTCGAAATCGCCATGGCCTTGCGGCTTATGGGCCTCTGCTCCTTCGAGGAAGAAGAGGATAATCCCCCTCATGCTCGACCCAGGCGCAGGGGAAAGGATTCAAAGCCGCCCTGAAGACTCCCACCCCCCGGAAACTCCTGATGGTCTTCCATGACGCCATGCTCAGTTACAGGTAGAAAGAACGCGCCCGGACCCATTTCCCAGAGACAGCGAAAGTATTCAAGAACGATTGAGGAGCGACACCATGAAATTCGGCACCAGACTGATCCACAGCAGCCGTGAGACAGATCCAGCCACGAAGGCGGTGGGAGTACCCATATACCAGACATCAACCTACCGCCAGGAATCCGTCGATCATTTCGGCAGGTACGACTATTCCCGCTCCGGCAACCCCACCCGCGAGGCCCTGGAAGAGGCTGTCGCATCCCTGGAAAACGGAGCTCTCGGATTCGCCTTTGCCTCGGGCATGGCAGCCATTTCCACGACGTTGCTCCTTTTCTCTCCCGGCGACCATCTCGTGGTGTGCAAGGATGTATACGGCGGCGCATACCGGATACTGACACAGCTCTTTTCAAGGCTGGGCATCGAATCCACCTTTGTCGACACAACGAACCTCCAGGCCATCCGGGACGCCATACTACCCCGCACAAGGGGCCTCTACCTAGAAACTCCGTCCAATCCACTTATGAAGATTACGGATATTGCCGCCGCGGCATCCATCGCCAGGGAACATGGCATTATTACCATGGCTGACAACACATTCATGAGCCCCTATCTGCAGCGGCCCCTGGACCTTGGTTGCGACATCGCGCTGCACAGCGGCTCCAAGTTTCTCAATGGCCACAGTGACGTCATCTGCGGTTTTGCCGTTGTAAAAGACCTGGAACTGGGCGCCCGCATACGCTTCCTGCAGAATGCCTTCGGCGCCATCCTAGGTCCCCAGGACTCCTGGCTGGCTCTGCGGGGAATGAAGACCCTCAAGGTGCGCATGGAAGAGAGCCAGCGGAGCGCCTCAGCAGTTGCGCAGTGGCTTTCGGACCAGAAAAATGTCACCGGGGTCCTGTACCCCGGCCTGCATTCCCATCCGGGATTCGACGTCCATCAGCGTCAGGCATCGGGACCCGGCGCTGTGATCTCCTTTACATTATCTTCTGTGGAATTGACGAAAAAAGTGCTGGAAGGGATGAAACTTGCCGCCTTTGCCGTAAGCCTTGGGGGAGTGGAAAGCATCATCTCCTACCCCGCCGGAATGGCCTACGCGTCCATGTCTCCGGCGGAACGGGAGTCCCGTGGGATTAGCGATAAGCTGGTAAGACTGTCTGTCGGACTGGAAGACGTCGGGGATCTGATAGGGGAATTGGACCTGATCATCAATGAATGACCGGATCAGTTTAAACTATCCTTTCCGGCGCTGAGAAGACTTTTATTTTTTCACCCGTGGCATAGCAGCATAATGTGATATTGGAGCACAACGCACTGTCAATGCCCGAACTGATCGGCGCGGCCTTGGAGATAATCAGCGGAATTCCGGCCCTCGCGGCCTTCATCACCATTCCCGCGGGTTGCCTGCCGGAAGAGACAAGGAATACGCCGGAAAGTTCTTGACTGTTGAGGAATGCCATGCCGACAACCTTGTCAATGGCATTGTGGCGGCCGATATCGATTGCCTTGTACAGCAGATTGCCGTCCGCATCCACCAGGCTCGCGCTGTGCGCGCCGCCAGTTTTGTCCTGCGTCGCGTCATACAGGTGCTTCATGCTGTCCAGAAGAACCTCGCTCCTGAAAGTCCGCCCCAATGGCAATATGACGTCTTCATCCCCTTTATCCGGATTTATGGCTACGTAACCTGAAGAATGCAGCTCATTTCTTGCGCTGAAGTTCCCACCCCCTCTTATCGTCAGCATAACGCATCCGTCTTTTTCCGTTACACCCTCTAGCGCCTCTCTTTCCCTGAGTCCCCACTCAGTGACCATATAGCCCACGGCAAGCTCCTTATGGTTTTCAGGAGTGGTAACGATGGAAGACACCCTGTTCCCGTTGACGAGCAATTCGAATACTTCCTCGACCATGACCGGATCGGTTGCCGGTTCCCTTAAGGAGCGGGTAATCTTGGTCGACGCATATTCCCGAACAGGCGCCACCACCCTCTCGTCCGGAAAGGAAATCTTCAGGGTCAGAATGGAATACCCTTCTTTCGGCTCCCGTCCCATTACCGCATGTCCTTCAGCCAGTAGGCCCCTGGAAATTTTCCTGAAAGATTCTCCATCATCAAGCGCCAGCTTGACGACCTCTCCCGGCGCCATCATCTCCAATGCCTTTTTTGCTTCGACAAGGGTCGCCGGACACCCGTCGCCCCGCAGATTTATGATTCGCATGTACCCTCCATGGGATGCAGGCCCGCCACATGATTCAACAAACAATCTCGGGCTGGCCTGCATGGACTTTTTTCCAGGGAAACTAGCACCATTTTTCTCCCACTGTCAATGTCATGCGGACGGGAAGATATCCTTTCATCGCCTCCCTGAATAAAAAAAGGTGACGGAACGCCTTCACGGAGTATCCGTCACCTGTAATGTTTCACCATCGGCCCTCTCTACGGTGTCAGGACCAGCGACACAACAAAGACCGTCTCGGTTTTTCCTCCGGAGGGGGGCAAGGTCCACTTTTTCGCCCGCTCCAGGATGCCCTGCTCCAGTTGGGGATGCTTCAGGTCGCTGACCTGTATTTCCGCCTTATGCACCCTTCCGTCGCCCCCTACCGTCAGGCGCAGGATCACCCCGCCTCCTTTGCACGGGCGCTTGCTCACATATTCGCTGAACCAGTCGGCAAGGTCCGCCAGGAAGGGTTTCCAGCCTTCATGGCCTTCAATGAGCACACGGTTCGGCCGAGCACCCTCCCATCTAACACCCCTCGGCCCGATGGTTACGGATGCCCGTTTACCGGCGGGCGCCTGCTTCGTGAAAGCATTCTCCTCCAGCTTGGCCGAATCACGCGCTGGAAGCGCAGGCAGCGCGGCAAGGGGCGCCATCGACTTCATCAGGCGAGTCCTCCCCCTGCCTCCTCCCACCGCGAGGTCGGATACCCCGGCCGGCAGCGGAAGGGGCTGCTGAACGGTGGTCGCCTCGCCGCCCTTGCGCCTGACCCGGCTGTCTATGGCCACAAAGGAGGTATAGCGAGTAAGGAGGTTGTAGGAGAGGCCGAGAGAGGTTATTTCCTTCATCCGGCTGTTGTCGCGGCGCAGGCCTTCATAGTCGGAAAGGAGCGCGATACGATGCCGCGCCCAGAGATAGCGGAGCGCTTCATTACCCTCGGGACGGCCCGCCGAACCCACGTCTATTATCTTTTCGTATTTTCCGTCGCCGGCCAGACCGCGCACGGTTATGGTCCCTTTGAGCGGTCCTTTCCACTTGCCGAAAACCACCACCGGCCTCTCCAGCAACACATCGGGAACGGCCAGAGGCTCCACGTCATAGGCCTGGAAGCCATTGAAATCGACCCGAACGCGGGTAAGCGCCGGCGACTGAATCAGCGAACGGAAACGTTCGGCGGTCTTAGGCGCTTCTTCGGGTCTGGTAATAATGAACGGTTCTCCCATGCCTGCCCGCGCCATCCCCTCCATAAGGAAGCGGTTCACGCTGGAACCGATGCCGAAGGAAAAGAGATTAGCCTCTCCAAGGTTGCTCCGGATAAGGTCGAAGGTCTCGGCCTCGGCGCTCACGTATCCGTCAGTGACAATAACCACCGTGCGGGAAAATCCATCCGTCTTCGGAAGTCCAAGCGCCCTTTTCATGGCCGGCAGAAGCTCCGTGCCGCCACCGCCTCGCTGCCGGTCGATGACATCCAGGGCACGCCCCAGATTCTGATCCGTGGCCGGGAGGGATTGCTCCGCCATCAGTGACGAAGCGCCGGAGAAAAGGAGCACATTGAAGCGATCGGTTGGCCGCAGCCCTCCGATCAGGTCACGAAGAAGCTTCTTGGATACCTCTAGGGGGAAACCGTGCATTGAACCGGAGACGTCCATAATGAATATGTATTCCCGGGACGGGATCTGTGCGACCCTGACCCGCTTCGGCGGCTCCACCATGAGAAGGAAGAAGTTCTCCGTCTTTCCCCTGGAAAGAAGCAGGCCCGACTCCACGGCATCACCGGCAAGCCGGTAGTTCAGTATGAAATCGCGGTTACCGCCGGCTTTTTCCCTTGAAGAAAGCCGTACCGAGGCGCGGGAGGTTTCGTTTTGGGAGACGTCGATCTTGTGGGAAGGAGAGGAAATATCCTTCAGCGGGATGCCGGAGGCGATTTTCACTTTCAGGTCAAAGGTGTAGGGAGGCGCCTTCCCCTCATGGAGATAGGGACTTGCCACCCATTTTTCCGAGGAAGGCGCGGCCGCCGCCGGCTGGTTTGAGTATCTGGGTCCCACCACCGTCGGATAGACAAAGTAGTATTCTCCCGACTCGGGAACCAGCAGTTCCGTATAGGAGAGTTCCACGCGGATCTCATCTCCGGGACGGATATTGGCCACGTTCATCTGGAAGACGTTGGGCCGCTGCTGCTCCAGAAGAGACGCGCTCTTCCCCTCCTGTTTCGCCTTCTCATACTCCTTGCGCGCCTGCTCCCGTTCGCGGATCTTCGCGACGATGGTCCGGTCGCCGACGGTCATTTTCATGCCATAAACGGCGGCCCTGGTTGAACCGGGAAAGACATAGACCGCTTCCAGGGTGCGTTTCCCCTCGTTTTTATAGACCTGGGCAACTCGCACATCGGCGATTACCCCGCTGATGTCGACCTCGGCCGATGTTGATTTCAGAGGAAGCCGGTCCACGGTGGGGTCGTCGCTCTTGACGAAGAAATAGGGGGAAAGGGTGCGGTCGGGATTCTCCCCTCCGGAAATCTTCGCCTCCCCGGATCGCACTACTCCCGCCGAGCCCATGCCGAACACCGCTGTCAGCAAAAAAAGAACCAGCAGCTTTTTCATTGTCATTCCTCCTTGCATTCCGGGCCGGAAACACCCGTTTCTGCTCCATTGGACAGGAAGGGGAGAAAAAAGTTCCAGAAATATTTCATACCCGCCTCGGCGAAATTATGCCTACGCCATTGCCAGCGGCGGCCTCTCTTCCGGATCGATCCGGACATCAAGGAGGGTCGGACCCTGGCGATTGGCCAGTTTATTCCAGTCAATGAGGTCAAAATCACCGGCATTCCGGATGGTGTGGGCCTCCGCGCCCGCGGCCCGCGCCATCATGGCGAAATCTACGGGCGGAATATCGAAATCGACCCGCTCCTTGCCCAGGAGTCTGTGTCCGTGCCGGATCAGGCCGTATCCCTGGTCGCTCAGCACCGCGAAGATTACCGGCAAACCCTGTTCCACTGCTACGGTAATTTCCTGGCCGCTCATGAGGTAGCAGCCGTCACCGGCGATGCAGACCGAGGGCGATTTGCGGTCGCCGAAGGCGCCCCCCACCGCCGCGCCGACAGCCCAGGCCATTGTGGCGAACTCAATGGAGAGGTGGTAGCTTTCCGGCCGGGGGTGGAAGAAGTAGTGGATGGACCATGGGACACTGTTGCTGTTGTCGATGAAAAAGCGCGTCTCTTTGGGCAGACGGCGGATGAGTTCGGTGTAAACCTGGGGCGCCTTGAGCAGGCCGGCGCCTTCGGACGGAGCGCAGCAGACCGGGCTGATCACCTGGATGCCCGCCGGGACGTAGGAGGTCCGGGCCGCGGCATCCGGATCAAAGGGGACCGCGGCGGACGGCTTCAGTTCCTTTGCGAGACGGTTGTTCAACTGAGCGAAGACCGTCCCGATGGCGCCTTCCACATGGAGACGGGCCATGGGTGAACGGGTGAAACAGTTCCGGTCGTTATGTATGTGGATCATCCGCTCGTTCATGAGGATCGGGTCCCACTTGCTGGTGGACCACTCGCCCAGGTTGCTGCCCACCGCGAGTATCAGTTCCACCCTGTCATCGCTCAGCGCCCGCCGGGCCGATGCATGGCCTGCGCAGCCGAACACGCCGCGCGCCAGGGGGTGGTAGGGGTTGATGGCGGCCTTGCCGCGGGGCGTGGTAACGATCTCCGCGCCAACCAGCTCGGCGAAGCGGGTAATCTCGCTCCCGGCGCCGATACCGTTACGGCCGACCAGCAGAACGATTCTCCCGCCCCGCTTCACCACCGACACGACTTCTCCCCCGAGCCGCTCCAGCGCCGCGCTGTCAACGGTTGTTTCCCTGGCGGAGAGAAGGTCGTGCAGCCTGGGAAAGGATGAGGGACCGTGGGCCTCGGCGGCAAAGATATCGAAGGGGATACTCAAGTGAGCCGGACCTTTCGGGACACCAAGGGCGGTGGTCAGGGCCGCCGCAAGCTTCCGCTCCAGCTGGTTGGGATGAGTCACCATGGAATTGTAGCGGGTGCAGTGATCGAACATGCTCATGATATCGACGCCGTCCCGTGAAGACTCCTGGAAACAGCCGAAGCTGAATTCCGGTATCTTGGTCTGGGGAGTAAGGATCAGCATGGGAATCTGTTCGGCATAGGCCGATGCCACGCCGGTGATGAGGTTGGTGGCGCCGGGTCCGGTTGTTGAGCAGCACACTCCAATCTTTCCGCTTTCACGGGCATAGCCGTCAGCTGTAAATGCGGCTCCAGCCTCGTGCCGGGTCAGAACCGCCCGGGGGCCTCCCCGCCTCTCGCTGCGGGCCAGCGCATCAAACAGCGGCCCCAGCGGCGTGCCGGGGATGCCGAACACATATTCCACGCCAAACTGCTCCAGATACTCGACGATCAAATCGCTCATGGTCATGATGAATCTCCTTGTGCCGCAAAAAATAATGCCCCTGAAGGGGCCTGTGAGACTGTGCCACAATAATAAATACGCGATATTTTATCATTTATCAGGGAAACTGAAAGGAGTTTTTTCATGAATCACTGCGTCGCTCTTTATCGAAACCATCCAGCTTGCCGCCAACGGATTCGGCTTCGCCCATTTCTGTTCATGAATCTAGGGAATCAAGGTCTGTATGCCTTCATGGTGGGGCGTACGGATGAAGGGAATTTAGCTATTCCGCCCAAAGCAGAGAAAAGAAGGTAATTCTATGGGGTTGAGCTGTTACGTCCAGGCGGCGGAAACGAAATGGGCCATCCCTGCTTTGCACGCAACATGACCCATCCCGCTTTAGTTATTACGACGCCAAGTCAACTCCCAGGGCATGCGCTTGTTTCATGAGGGTCTTGTTCTCGGCGATTTCACCTTCCGCAAAGGCGCTTCCGTAAACAATACCGGCTATCTCCGACCCGACGAAGCGGGCCATATCCTGAAAGGTGCGAATGGCATTGACCGCGCCGGAAACAAAGGGGTCTACGTCACCATAGGTAAGCACAACGGCTAATTTCTTAGAGCCAAGATCGCACTCGACGGTATATACTGGTTCACCGTCATCTCCAGGAACAGTGCTCGCATACATTAGGGCGTAACAGCGATCCATGAAAAGTTTCATCTGACCTGAAACTGTGAACCAGTAAACAGGAGTAGCATATACAATTGCGTCCGCCTCCCTCAGGCGCGGGTATAGAGAAACCATATCGTCTTGTATTATACAATCAGTTTTCAGAGATTCCTGACACGCGTCGCAAGCGATGCATGGGCCGATTTTGCAATCCGCGAGAGATACGATATCAACAAGCGCTCCCGCGCTTCTCGCGCCGGAAGCAACTTCCTGAGCCAGTATCGTGCTGTTGCCCTTCTTTCGCGGACTTGCCTCAATGATCACGATTCTTTTCTCAGCCATGACATTCCTCCCATCCTCTTTGATTTCCATGCCACTATAAACCCGATTAAATATTGCCTCGAGAATATGGCCGGTTTGTCCGGCTGTTCAAAGACACCGGACATTATTATGTCTATCATTCAATGCCGCGAAAGCAACCCTGCGTCAGCATCAGTCCTACAAAACAAACCTCATCAGCATTATAAAGACAATCACATAGAGAAGATAGAGCCGTGCCTCTCGTCGTTATCACTCAATCAATAAAAAAGGGGCAGGTCAAAAGACCAAACCCCTTAATTTATTGAAACGGATCCCGATGGAACGCGACACTCTAAAATGGGTGGGTTCCGGCAAACGGCCTATTTCTTTTTCGTGGCCTTCTTCTTTTTTGGCTGTACGGCTTCCTGGAAGGCTTTTCCGACTTTAAATTTAACCGCTTTTTTGGCGGCGATCTTGATTTCAGCGCCGGTCTGCGGATTCCGCCCTATCCTGGCGGCCTTATCGTTAACCGAAAAAGTCCCGAAACCGACAAAGGTTACCTTATCGCCGCCAACTAGGGCCTCGACAATGCCGTCAAGAAACAGTGCTACGGCTTTTTCCGCCTGTGCTTTGGTAATTTCCGCCCCTTGTGCGATCTTCCCGACAATTTCCGCCTTGGTCATATGGCCTCCCGTTTTGTTGTTTCCCGTGCCGGGTTTGCTCCCGGCAGAAGGGGTTACCGAATCTTTGTTAATAAGAAACGACAATCCGAACAAGGTATATCAGAAATCATTGCCTGATTTCCATATAAAAGTGATGATTTTTGACATTTTCCTCTATATATTCCTCATTCAGCATGTAATAGGGCGGAGGGGCAAGGCAATAAAGCAAAAGCCCCGCTTCAATTACGTGAAGCGGGGCTTTTGGATAAGTATCCCGGCGG
>CAZFCG010000015.1:0-54941 GCA_964517595.1 uncultured Geobacter sp.
AAGGTTGACACCGCTGGGGCGAAAAAGGACCGTTTCCGGATGGAAACTAGATTAGAAAAATATTGTGGAGGATTCTGAGTGAAACCCTGGATCTGGATCGCGGCCGGCATCGCCATTACCGCTCTGGAACTTATCGTTCCTTCTTTCACCATTATCTGGTTCGGCCTTGCGGCAATCGTGGTAGGGATTGTATCCTTTATAGTGGGCACGGAATCTCTCACCGTGCAGCTTGCACTATGGGCGGTCCTGTCCGGCGCGTTCACCTATTTCTGGTTCAGATTCTTCCGGCAGCAGACAAAGACACTGTCAGGGCAGAGCAAGGACGCCATTGTTGGAAAGGCAGGCGTCATCGTCAAGGTCAACGAAGGCACTTTTCCCGGGGGTGTTGTCCGCTTTCCCATTGCGGTTCTCGGCTCGGATGAATGGTCTTACATCTCCGACGAACATCTTCAGGTTGGTGATCGCGGGATCATCATCGACATCGCGGGTGACAAACTGGTCCTCAAGAAGGGTTGATTCTATAACATGAACTGGTCTTTAAAGGAGGTATTATGGCAGGCGTAGTTATTTTCATTATCCTTTCACTGGCAGTAGCGGCCACCATCATGATGGGGGTCAGAATTGTCCCGCAGGGCTATGAATACGTGGTCCAGCGTCTGGGCAAGTACCATGTCACATTGAAACCAGGCCTGAATTTCATCATCCCCTACATCGACACCGTCGCCTACCGAATCTCTACAAAGGACATGCCGCTGGAAATCGGCTCACAGGAAGCGATTACAAAGGACAACGCTGTTATCGTCTGCAACGCCATCGCCTTCATCAAGGTCATCGACCCGGTCCTTGCCGTCTACGGCATATCCAACTTCGAATACGCAATCCAGAACCTGATCATGACAACACTCAGGGCCATAATTGGCGAAATGGAACTGGACGTAGCCCTCTCCTCCCGCGACACCATCAAGGCCCGACTCCGGGAGATAATCTCCGGAGATGTGGTGGACTGGGGCGTATCAGTCAAATCTGTGGAAATCCAGGACATAAAACCCTCCGCATCCATGCAGAACGCAATGGAACAACAGGCTTCGGCGGAAAGGACGAAACGCGCCGCGATTCTCGAGGCCGAAGGGCGCAAGGCCGCCGTCATCCTGGACGCTGAAGGGAAACTGGAAGCGGCGAGAAAAGAGGCTCAAGCCCAGGTTACCCTGGCCGAGGCGTCTTCCAAGGCCATTGAGAATATCGCCAGGGCGGTGGGAGACAAGGAGCTGCCCGCGATGTTCCTGCTGGGAGATCGCTATGTCGGCTCGATGCAAAAGCTGGCGTCATCCCAGAACACAAAGACCTTTGTCCTTCCCGCGGACCTTCTGGCCGCGATAAAAGGGATTCTTCACAAGTAAGGGGATTTTTCCATCCCGGGACAGACCACAAGAAAAGCCGACGCCCATCCAGGCTCCGGCTTTTCTTGTTTCGGAACAACAGGGTCTGTCCGGCTAGCTGTGTTTTGTCCTCCGTGGCGCCCGAACCGACTCACGCCGCCTTTCATCAGGACCCTTTTCAAGCGGCTTTACCTCGCCATGTTTATTATCAACGGGCTTTTCACGGGAAGGCGCCTCTTTCCGCCTGACCTTCGGGTTCCTTCCCGGCAGACGCAGCCGTTCAGCTTCTTCGACGCTGAGAAAACGGAATTCACCCGCTTTCAGACCTTCCAGGCCGAGAAACCCGTACCTCACCCTTTTCAACCTGACCACGACAAGACTGACTGCCTCACACATGCGGCGCACCTGGCGATATCGTCCTTCGTGGATGGTGATGGAAAGCCACGTGTTATTATCGCTCTCCTTCACAATACGGACTTCAGCGGGCGCAGTCCCGCCGTCCTCAAGCTCGACCCCGCTCTCCAGCCTTCGCAACTGCGCCGGCGCCACCTTACCCCTCACCCTGACGTGGTATTCCTTGTCCACTTCGTGCCGGGGATGCGCCAGGGCGTTCGCCCATTCCCCGTCGTTGGTGAGGAGCAGCAGGCCCTCGGTATTATAATCCAGACGCCCGACCGGATAGACCCTTTCAGTGACACCATTGAGGAGATCGGTAACCAGAGGCCTCCCCTGGGGGTCCTTCAGTGTCGACATGTATCCGGCAGGCTTGTACAAAAGGATATAGACGGTCCCGCCGCCCATATCAACAACCCTTCCATCAACGGTTATGGAGTCCGACCCTGGATCCGCCTTTGTCCCGGGCTCAAGGACAATCGTCCCGTTTACCGCCACCCTGCCGGCGGCGATGAGTTCCTCGGCCCGTCGACGGGAAGCGATACCCGCCCGGGAAAGTATCTTCTGCAGACGCTCTTTCATCTTTCTCCCTAAAAGACCTGTCGGAAATGAAGGCATTTCCCAAGCCCCTGAAAAAGGAAAAGGGGATCCCTTTCATCCCCCTCTCTTCCGCCACGTACCATGTGAAATCATATCCGGCGCGCCACCCGATCACCCCAAAAAGCGCCCCATTCTCCGGAATTTGTCATAGCGATCCTCCAGGAGCCTCTCCATGGGGACATCCCTCAACTCCCTCAGGTTTCTCGCCACTGCCTTGCGCACCTCACGGGCTGCGGCCTCATGGTCCCGGTGCGCCCCGCCGACTGGCTCGGGCACTATCTCATCTATGACCTCCAGGGCCTTCAGGTCTTTGGCCGTTGGTTTCAGCGCCTCGGCAGCCAGTTCACCCTTGGACCCGTCGGCCCAGAGGATGGCGGCGCACCCTTCCGGCGAGATAACGGAATATATGGAATGCTCCAGCATCAGGATCCTGTCGCCAACGGCTATGGCCAAGGCGCCCCCTGACCCCCCTTCCCCGGTAACCACCACGACAATTGGCGTCCTCAGGCGTGACATCTCCATGAGGTTTCTCGCGATAGCCTCCGCCTGTCCCCTCTCCTCCGCGCCGATACCGGGAAAGGCGCCCGGAGTATCCACAAAGGTGATAACGGGAAGGCGGAATCTCTCCGCCATCTCCATTAGCCGAAGCGCCTTACGGTAGCCCTCGGGGTTCGGCATGCCGAAGTTGCGGTAGACCTTTTCCTTGGTGTCGCGCCCCTTCTGGTGCCCGATAACCATCACCGGCTCTCCGTCCAGCCTGGCGGGTCCGGCTATGATGGCAGGGTCATCGGCGAACTTCCGATCGCCGTGCAGTTCGATGAAATCCGTGAAAATGTGGCGGATGTAGTCCATGGTAAAGGGACGGTTCACATGCCTGGCAAGCTGCACAGTCTGCCAGCGTGTCAGATTCGCGAAGACCTCTCCACGCATTTTCTCCACCTTCTGCTCCAGACGGTTCACCTCCGCCTTGAGATCCAGCTTATCGGTGGAAAATTCCTGAAGCTCACGGAGTTTCTCTTCCAGCTCGGCAATCGGCTTTTCAAAATCAAGATACGGGTTCAGGGCCATCC
The DNA here is from genome assembly GCA_964517595.1 of uncultured Geobacter sp. GTDB lineage: Bacteria > Desulfobacterota > Desulfuromonadia > Geobacterales > Geobacteraceae > RPRC01. The sequence goes on from CAZFCG010000015.1 coordinate 3,440, forward strand.
TGTTGCTCTCCTTGGGTTTTCTTTGGAAGAAAACGCATGTCGCCTATTCAAAGGTTGTGGCATTATACCCGAACAGCTCCTCCACCTCCAGCGCCAAATCATCACTGGGCCTGACCGAGCATGCGGAGGGGAGGCGGATAACCGTACGGCAGATGTCCGGAATTATCACATGAAGCCTGGCGGGGCAGTCACCGCGATGCCTGCCGATAATCTCCCTGAGGGAAACAAGCTGCTCCGGGCGAACACCGGACGCGTCTACAGTGAAGCTGACCATGCGTGAACGGGTCTCCTTCAAGGTTCCCAGCTGAACTATATCCGTGACCCTCACCTTGCAGCTCTCTTCGCCGATCTCCACGCTCCCGGTGACCAGAAGAGGCTCTTCGCCCTTCAGATACTCGGACACCTTTCCGTACACGTCGGGAAAGACCATCGCCTCCACCGATCCCATCTGGTCCTCGATGAGGGCGAAAGCCATGCGATCACCTTTCTTGGTGATCTTTTCCGTAAGGCTCGCGACAATTCCGCACAGCCTCACCTCACTCCTGTCTTCCTTTTCCTGAAGCGACGCGGTATTTGCCGTAGCGAATCTCTTTACGTCGTCGGCATAACGGTCGAGGGGGTGACCGGTTATATAGAAGCCCAGGGCCTCCTTTTCAAAGGAGAGGAGCTCCTTTTCCCGCCATTCAGCTATGTCCGGTACGGTACCGGCGCGGCTGGCGGGGGTCAAAGCCACCTCCGATTCATCAAACAGGGAGGCCTGGGCGCCGGCCCTCTCCTTCTGCAGCTTCTGTCCCAAATCCATGGCCACTTCCAGGACCGCGGCCAGTTGGGCCCTCCGGAAACCGGTTGAATCGAAAGAGCCGCATTTTATCAGGGCCTCCACGACCCTTCGGTTCACCCGCCTCAGGTCCACCCGGGCGCAAAAGTCGAAGAGATCCCTGAATGCTTCCCCGCCACGCGCTTCCAGGATCGCCTCAACCGCCGCCGCACCCACGTTTTTCACAGCACCCAGACCGAAGCGGATGGAGTTTTCCCTGACCGTAAATGACAGTTCGGACGCGTTGATGTCCGGAGGAAGAACCTGAATGCCCATGCCACGGCACTCCGCGATATTTTTTATGACCTTGTCCGAGGAATCCATGTCCTCGGAAAGGAGGGCGGCCATGAACTCCACCGGGTAGTGGGCCTTCAGGTATGCGGTCTGATAGGCGATGAGAGCATAGGCGGCGGAGTGTGACTTATTGAAGCCGTATTCGGCGAACTTGGCCATCAGGTCGAAGATCGCCTCCGCCTTTTTCAGGTCAATACCGTTCTCTTTGGCCCCGGCCAGAAAGATATCCCGCTGCCTGGCCATCTCCGCGGGGTCCTTCTTGCCCATGGCTCGTCTCAGAAGATCGGCGCCGCCCAGGGAGTATCCGGCAAGGGTCCGGGCGATTTGCATAACCTGTTCCTGATAGACGATGACACCGTAGGTGTCCTTGAGAATCGGCTGCAACTGGGGGAGTTCATAGGTAACCGGCTTTCTGCCGTGCTTCCGGTCGATGAAGTCGTCCACCATGCCTGAGCCGAGGGGACCGGGCCGGTAAAGCGCGCACACCGCGATGATATCCTCGAAGCAGGAAGGCTTGAGTTTTACCAGAAGCTCCTTCATGCCGCTGGATTCAAGCTGGAACACGCCGGTGGTGTTGCCCGCCTGCAGAAGCTGGTAGGCGGTCTCGTCATCGTCTCCCAGACGGGTGATGTCGAAACCGGGCGTCTTGCCCGCGCGGATGAGCTTTATCGCGTTATCTATGACGGTAAGGTTCTTGAGACCGAGGAAGTCAAACTTCACCAGGCCGATCTTTTCCACGTACTTCATGGAAAACTGTGTGGTTATGGAGTTGCTCTTCGGGTCCATGTAAACCGGACAGAACTCTTCCAGTTCGTCAGGCGCCACAACTACGCCCGCGGCGTGGGTAGATGCATGGCGAGTCAAACCTTCGAGACAGAGAGCAGTATCCAGAAGGTTCTTGATGCGCGGATCGGCCTTGGCCATCTCGTTCAGCTTCGGCTCCTTTTTCAGCGCATCCTCAAGATGGATGTTGAGGATGTTGGGAACCAGCTTCGCAATCTTGTCCACTTCTCCGTAGGAGTAGTTCAGCGCCCTCCCCACGTCGCGGATCGCCCCCTTCGCGGCCATAGTGCCGAAGGTGATGATCTGGCAGACCTTGTCGCGGCCGTATTTCCTGGTTACGTACTGGATAACCTCCTCGCGGCGGTTCTGGCAGAAATCCACGTCGATATCCGGCATGGAAATACGCTCCGGATTCAGGAATCGCTCGAAAAGAAGGTTGTACGGAATAGGGTCAAGATCGGTGATGCGCAGCGCATAGGCCACCAGCGAACCAGCCGCCGACCCCCTTCCCGGTCCTACCGGGATGCCCTGCTGTTTGGCCCAGTTGATAAAGTCAGCGACAATCAGGAAGTAGCCGGGGAAACCCATCTGGATAATACAGGCAAGCTCGATCTCCAGCCTGTGTCGATACGCCTCCTCATCTTCGGTCGAGAAGGCCGGGTTCTTGGCGCGGATATGCTCGAAACGGCTCTCCAGACCGGATTCGGCCTGGCGCGTCAGTTCCTCCTCCAGCGATTTCCCCTCGGGAAGCTCATACCGGGGAAAATGATAGGTCTTGAAATCAAAACGGAGGTCGCAACGCTCGGCTATCCGCACGGTGTTGGCCAGCGCCTCGGGCACATGGGAAAAGGCCGCCGCCATCTCCTGAGGTGGTTTGAAGTAAAATTCGTCCGCGGAAAAACTCATCCGGCCCGGATCATCCATGGTCTTGCCCGTCTGGATGCAAAGGAGAACCTCGTGGGGCTTGGCGTCCACACGATTCAGATAATGGCAATCATTTGTCGCGACCAGGGGAAGCCCAAGCTGGTCGGCCAGGCTCAGAAGTCCCCGGTTCGCCCGCTCCTGTTCGGGCAGGGAGTTTTCCTGAATCTCCAGATAGTAACGCCCGGGGAAGATGTCAGCATACTCTTCGGCCGAGGCCCTGGCATCATCCATCCTGCCGCACTCGCAAAGGGAGGCCACTTCCCCTTTCAGGCAGGCGGACAGGGCAATAAGACCGGTGGAATATTTACGCAGAACCTCTTTATCGATGCGGGGACGGTAATAGAAACCCTCCTTGTAGCCTATGGAAACAAGCCGGCTCAGGTTCCTGTATCCCTCGAGATTCTCGCACAGCAGGACAAGATGGCTCGCGACGTCACCAATACCCCGGGCCTCCTTGGTAAAACGGGATTCCGGCGCCAGGTACACCTCGCAACCAACCAGGGGTTTTATACCAGCGGACTGGCACTTAAGATAGAACTCGATGGCGCCGAACATGTTGCCGTGGTCGGTAAGGGCGACAGCCGGCATCCCGTACTCGCAAGCCTTCTTTACCAGATCGCCGATGCGGATTGCGCCATCCAGGAGGGAATACTGTGTGTGGACATGAAGATGAACAAAATTAGAGAGTTCCATATATCCCGCGAAAACAATGACGGGAGCCTGATTTGCTAAGGGCTCCCGGTTGATAAACCAAAACTTCGCGAAAGTATGTCATGAACGAAGCGCCGCTGTCAAGAAAATGGGATGCCGGCGTCAGCCCTTGTCATGGAGAAATCCTCCCATACAGGAGCCAGCTTCCTGCCAGTAATCCGCTGCCGCTTTGCACATTAAATAGTATCAATACGCCCTAAACATATGCTATGCTGCGCTCTTATTTAAGTAGTCATACCATTGGATAACAAAGGAGGTCTCAGATGGCGGAAAAAAGGGTGATGAGAAGAATCCGTCGAAGGCTTTCCCTCCGCTTCGGGATAGATGCACCTGTACGCCTGGCTTTTACCGAGGATGTCACGGACCATGGCATGTTTATCAAAACCACCAATATTTATCCTCCAGGCACCAGGATCGTCATCGAACTGACCCTGCCGGATGAAACACGGATCAAGTTGAATGGAATGGTTCGCTGGTCAAAGAAGGTCCCACCCACCATGATTCATTTGATGAGGAAGGCGGGATTCGGGGTAAAGATACTCGGTTTCCAATCAGGAGAAGCCGACTTCAGAAATTTTCTGGAGGGAGCGCAGACGCCTGTTGCGCAAGCATCTGGACGGGGAGTCGCGGGCGTCTAGGCATGAGGATACTCGGAAACCCCCTGGAGCGCATCCGCGACTTCCTGAGCCGCTACGGCAAAGAGTCTCTCGAGAATCCTTGAGGAAAGTGCGGGCGGATAAATGGGAAAGGCAATGCGATAGATGAGATCCAGCAGACCGTCCTGGCGATTTTCCTCAAGGAACATGGTCCCGTATTGAAAAAGGGGAGAATAGAGAAGGGCGTCCTCCATCACGGCTTCGTCGTCGCTGTAGAAAGGAAGTATCATTTCAAGAGAAAGGCACAAACCCTTTCCCGTCACGTCTTCCGCCACAAACAGGAGAACCTCGTCCCCGGGATCAACGGCATTCATCGTCACATCCGGACAGACCAGGGCCGCGGGGAGGACAACCGGCCTGCCGTAATGGGGATCAAGACCATATGGCCATCCTTTTTCAAGCAGAAAACGCTCCAAAACGGCGTAAGCCTTGCGGTGGAGACGGTCCATGTCACGGTAGAACATGGGGCGAATTTCATCCAGGCGATCCACCAGATCCGCCAGTACTATATAATCATCTTCTCTTGGATTTCTCTTCTCCGGATTGTTGACCACCAAGCGCAGATGGGTTCGCTTCCGTTCATCGGTTTCTTCTGTCATGACAGGCGTTCCTGCTTTCTTGAAAATATAAGTTCAGTTATTTCCCTTCATGTGCGACTCGCGGTTTCTTCGCAAGGCATGAAAAAGAGTGGGGACATTGGAGCGCCACTGGGGGCTCACAACGGTGATTGCCATTTCCTCTATCTGGGTAATAATAAGCACAGCAGTGGAAAACCTGAAAAGCCATGGTGGGCCGCCGGCGAAAAGAATTACCGTGCCCACGCTCATGACTACCGCCGACAGCTTAGCGCCCCACGTGTGATAACTGGTAAGACGCCGGTATTTAAGGAACCCGGCAATGATTGGAATGGTAAAACCGGCCAGCACTGCCGCAACGAAAGGCGCTTCCCGCAGGACAACATGCGGCCACAGCCACCAGGCGCAAAGGGGTGTGGATAAGTATATTGAGAAATCACCCCAGCTGTCCAGACGGGCGCCGAACTCGGATTCCTGGTGCAGCCTGCGGGCAAGATAACCGTCCGCGACGTCCGTGCATAGGGCAATGACAAAGAGCGCCAGATACACCTTTTCGATCCCGGTCCAGGCGAGGATAAGGAGAACCGGAACGGAACAGAGCCTGAATCCGCTCAGGAGATTGGGAACTGTGAAGTATTTCTCGCCCATGGTTCGCTAACAAATACAGAAAAGCGGAACACCGTGTCAAGTCATTTACTCCCGGGAGGACACAAAAGCGTACGTTTGCAGGCAATAAAACCGAAAAAAGCGGTTTGTTGAGCCCTTTTCCATATTTTCGGCGCTTTCTCCATTATCAACAAAAGCATCCATCGGGCCCTGCCCGGCATTTTATCAACAGGAAGGGAGTAGTACCATGTTTAAGGAATTCAAGGAATTCGTAATGCGAGGCAATGTGGTAGACATGGCGGTAGGTATCATTATCGGGGCGGCTTTCGGCAAGATTGTGACCTCGTTCGTGAGCGATGTTCTGATGCCTCCCATAGGGCTTCTAATGGGCAAGATGGATTTCTCCAACCTCTTTATTGATCTGTCCGGCGCCGGTTACGCCACCCTGGCGGAGGCGAAGAAAGCGGGCGCGGCCACCATCAACTATGGTCTCTTTTTCAATACCGTACTGGACTTCATAATAGTAGCCTTCGCCATATTCCTCTTGATCCGTCAGATCAACCGCCTCAAGAGAGAGCCGGCGCCGGCCGCTCCGGATACCAGGGAGTGTCCTTTCTGTCTTTCCATGGTCCCCTTGAAGGCCGTCCGCTGCCCGAACTGTACCTCGGAGATCAAGTAACAACCCGCCCGGCATAATGAAAGGGAGGTGACGCCTGCCGCCTTCACCTCCCTTTCCCGGTAACCATCGTCCGCTTACATCCCGTTCTTCTCCGTATCCACCCCGGTGCAGTCAAAGGCATATCCGAAGGTCTGCGCATCCAGACCCTGGAGGATCTCCCTCCAGAAGATGTGCGTTGCGCCCATATCCTTTGCCTTCAAGGCCGTCTGATACTTGAAATCCGCCAGAACGGCGGGCGGTCCCCACATGCGCTTGCCGACAGGCCCGGGGAAGGTCCCGACCTGACGGCACTCCCGAACGTAAACCGGTTCGGTTTCAACCAGGGGAAACGGCCTGTTGGATTCAAACATCGAGCACCCACCCAAAGCAAACAGCAAAGCAGCCAGCAAAAACTTTTTCATAACACCTCCGGAAGTTTGTCGCCGTCCCCGGACGGACAAGATGGAAAAAGCCCGAGACTTCCATACCGGCCCGCTCGTCCGGGTTTTCCGAATAATAACAGATATTATTTTTTATTGCCCATAAAAACCCGGATACTAAGCCATTACCACCCCTTCTTTTTCCTTATCCATTTTTCCAGGGATATTACCGGAAGCACCATAGCCCCGGCCAGCAGAGCCGTCAACCAGGCATTCATGTCCAATGGCGCGGAACCGAACAGTGTCCTGAGCTGGGGCAGATACATGAAACAGAGTTGCAGTATCAGCAGGATTCCGATTCCGGCGAATACGGAGGGGTTGGACATTACACCAAGTGAGAAGATTGAGTCACGAAGGGATCGGCAATTCAGGAGATAGAAAATCTGGGAAAAGGTGACGACCGTTACGCAAAGGGTCTGCGCCTCGGACAGGGCCAGGGCATGACGCGCCGCGGTAAGGGGCAGGTCTCCGACAATACGGTAATATTCCCATAGAAAAAGGGCGCATCCGCCGGCTGTCATAAGCGCAGCCACCATGATCAGGCGGTAGAGGATAAAGCGCGAAAAAACCGGCTCATCCGCCGGACGAGGGGCGCGGCGCATGGCATTGGGCTCCAGTATCTCGAATGCCAGGGGAATCGAAAGGGTAACGCTCGCCACCAGGTTAATCCAGAGGATCTGGGTTGGGGACATGGCCATCAGGAGAACCTTGACTCCGTCCACGGTAACCGTGGGGAAAAAGAACATTGCCACGGCCAGGATGCCGGCCAGGGCCAGGTTGGTGGGCAGAACAAAGGCAAGGGACTTGATGAGATTGTCGTATACCCTTCTCCCCTCCTCCACGGCGGCTGCAATGGAGGCGAAATTGTCGTCCACGAGAACAACTTTCGCCGCTTCCTTGGAAACGGAGGTTCCGGTGATGCCCATGGCGACACCGATGTCGGCGCGCTTGAGGGCGGGAGCGTCGTTGACTCCGTCACCGGTCATTGCGACCACGTGCCCCAGGGATTGCAGTGCCTCCACCAGGCGCAGCTTGTGTTCAGGGGCAACACGGGCAAAAACGTTGGTCTCCATGGCAATGGTACGCAGCTGCTCCTGGTCGAGTCCATCCAGCGACCTCCCCTGCACGGCTTTGCCGTCATGAGAGAGAAGGCCCAGTTGACGGCCTATTGCCTCTGCCGTAGTCGGATGGTCTCCGGTTATCATCTTGACGGTTATTCCCGCGTTATGACAGACACGGATGGCGTCCATCGCCTCGGTTCGCGGCGGATCTATCATCCCCATGAGACCGCCGAAAGTGAATCCCGAGTCTTCTTCTCCTGGAAGAATACGTTCCATGTCCGAGCTTTCACGCCAGGCAAAGGCGATTACGCGCATCCCCTGACGGGCATAGGTCTCCACGGCGTCCAGGATGGCAACGCCGTCAGTCTCATCAGGGAGGCAGCGCCGCACAACTGTCTCCGGAGCTCCCTTCAGAAGGATCATCCCCCGATCCTGGATCCGGTGCAGGGTTGCCATAAACTTCGTTTCCGATTCAAAGGGTATCACATCCAGCCTGGGAAAACGCTCCCTCAGGGACTGAGCCGGAAAGCCGCCCTTCTCTCCGGCAACCACCAGGGCCGCTTCCGTCGGGTCTCCGGTCGGCGTCCACACGTCTCCTTCCAGACGCACGGCGGCGTCATTGCACAGCACCGCCATGGTCAGGAGGGTGCTCAGTCCTTCCGGTGGTTGCTCCTGACGGATACCGTCATGCTCAATCTCTCCGGAAGTGTCGTAACCCACGCCTGAGAAACGGTATTCATGACCATCCACCCAGGCAACCTGCACCGTCATCTCGTTGCGTGTCAGGGTTCCGGTTTTGTCGGAACAGATTACGGTCGTCGCGCCCAGGGTCTCAACCGCCGGCAGATGCCTTATCACGGCATGCCGGGAAGCCATGCGCCGCACGCCGATGGCCAGGGCTATGGTAATCACAGCGGGCAACCCTTCCGGAATCGCGGCCACCGCGAGGGTCACTGCCACCATAAGAGATTCCCCCACCGGCGCATTCTTGATCCATATCCCGAAACCGATAAGAACCGCGACAACGGCAATAGTCGCAATGGTTATTCCAGTGGTCACCTTGGACAACTGGCGGGTAAGGGGAGTCTCCAACTGCACGGTCTGGTTCAGGAGTTCATTGATACGGCCAAGTTCCGTGGAGTTCCCGGTCGCCACCACCACCCCGGCGCCCGCTCCCTGGAGAACCATTGTGCCGCTGTATGCCATGCAGACGCGATCAGCAAGGGGAGACTCTTCCTCCACGGCATTGGTATTCTTTCCAACAGGCAGGGACTCGCCGGTCAGGGCGGCCTCTTCAACGAGGAAATTCTTTGCCCTGAACACACGGATGTCCGCCGGCGCCTTGTCTCCGCTCTGGAGATTGACGATATCCCCGGGGACAAGTTCACGGGCGGGAATCGATATCGTCTCCGAATTCCGGATAACGGAGGCGGATTCCGGCACCATCGCTGCGAGCGCCTCTATGGCCTTTCCGGCACGGTATTCCTGGACGAAGCCTATGATGGAATTGATGAGTACGGCGCCGAATACAACCGAGGAATCGGTGTATTTGCCCAGGGCCACTGAGAGGAAGCCGGCGCCTATAAGCAACCAGCCTATGGGATTGTTCATCTGTCTCCAGAAGATGCGCCACGGGGTATCGCCGCTTTTCCTGACCAACTCATTGGCGCCGTGCTCCAGAAAACGGGCCTTGGCCTCCTCGTCTGACAAACCCTCCGGCCTTGTGCCAAGGGCGTCAAGCACGGTTTCGGGGGAAAGGGCGTGCCATGGTTTTTTTTCAATTTTCATGAAACTGGTCCTTTCTTGAATAGACATTGGTTGTCAGGAATGGAACCCCGGGATATCCCTCGGGCGAAGATTTCGCGGGAAAGAAGAATGCCCCGCCAAATAATACGGCAGGAGATGGTCTTGTCAATTTCGCCCTGACGGGCCGTCGGCACTGAATGCTGCTGGGAGCAGGACCCATTTTCTGCCGAGATGCTTTGTTCGGGAGGCAAAGGCGCCTGCTTCATCACCCAATCCCCAGAAAAAGTCCACTCTCACCGCGCCCCGGATAGCGCCGCCCGTATCCTGGGCCATAACGAGGCGATTCAAAGGTTCGTCCGACATGGGACAGGCAGTGGAGAGAAAGACCGGCGCGCCAAGAGGTATGAAACGGGGATCAACGGCAATGGAGCGCCGCTCCGTCAGGGGAACGCCCAGGGCGCCCAACGGACCGGATGGGGAATCAGGTAGGCGCCGGAAAAAAATAAAGCTGGGGTTCTCGCTGAGCAAGGCAGCCAGCTTTCCCGGGTTTTTCCGTCCCCAGCGGCTGACGCCGGTCATGGACGCCTCGTGCGCCGCCAGTTCACCCCGCTGTATGAGTATCCTTGCCACGGAACGGAAAGGATGGCCGTTCTGCTCCGCGTATCCTATGCGGATCTGCTCTCCCGTAGGAAGCTCAATGCGTCCCGATCCCTGGATTTGCAGATAGAAAAGCTCCACCTGGTCCTCGGCCCAGGCAATGGGCGTTCCCGAAAAACCGCTGTTTTCGTCAGCTATCTCGCCCCGGCTGAAATAGGGTACAAGGCGGTTTCCGACCACCCTCCCCCGCAGGCGCATGTGCTTCAGTTCCGGATAAAGAGAGGAGAGATCAACCGTAACCAGATCCGCAGGGACGCCGTAAACGGGAAACCTCGCAAGATCGGTACGTACCCGGTCCCCTCTGATAATCGGTTCATAGTATCCGGTAACGAGACCGTCAACTGTTTCGTCCTGATTCACGACCTCGTAAGGCCTGAAATATCTGTGAAAAAATTCCCGCACCGCGCCTGAATCTCGACCATCCACCCGGACGGAGCTTTGGCATACCTCTTTCCAACCCGGTTTTTTGACCAGGGCCTTACACGACATGCGCCAGGCGGGCCAGGCTTCAGCCAGATCGTCGTCCGACCATCCCGGCAGGTCCTCCCAGTCAGCCGGACGAAACAGTGTGAAAGCCGGGAGATCCCCGGCTGATTTTACAGTTGTGACTCCCGTACTGGGGGGCTTAACTGAAAGAGGAATGCCTGCCGTCGCTCGCGCCGGCTCTTCCAGGACGGAAGAGATCGGCGCGGAACATGATGACAGAAACAGTCCTCCCGCAATCGCCAGGGCCACGAAGCCCGTTTTTCGCAAAAGGATCATGGCGCGCGGCTATCCGGCGACCCGCGCCACGGTCTTGTCGGCTATCATCTCCTGCAACTGGGCGAGCAGCGCCCTCTCCTCGGAATCAATGATCCCGTCCTCGTTGGCGGTATGAAGAATTTCCTCGTACTCTGAATTGGTGATCTTGTGATCCTCTATGGCCGAGTGAATCAGGTCGGCTAGTTTTCTCGCGCTTTTGCTTGGTTTCATCAATCTACCTCTCTTTCCGGAAGTGTATCTCTTCCATTGTGGGATGAAATCTCCCGGTCTTGCCACGCATGAAAGCAGCCGGGGTTGAAAAAAAAGACCGAAAACCGCCCGGATGAAGAATCGACGGGTAACAAGGGGGAAAATGCCCCCGCCGGAGACGGCTTCCGGAAAACATGAACGGTCAGGCAGAAGCAGCATCATCGGACTAACGGGCCATCCTCTGAAGGACCTCCCGCAGCTTGCGCAGCTCCTCTCCATAAGCGGCCCAGTCTCCCTGGCGCTGAGAGCTGACGGCCTTGTCGTAGATGGCCATTGCCTCCCTAGCCAATCGGGAGATTCCCGCATCTCCATCACCCGGTTCCCGGGCAACCGACTGCTCTACGACCCTCGGTCCTCCCTTGCCGAAGATCCGTTGCAGAGCCGATTCCAGGTTTTCTTCCATCACAACCTCGTCCCCATAGGCGACGATCACCCGGCGCAGTTCCGGAAGCCCGGACTTGTCGGCGGCCGCCAGATAGAGAGGCTGCACATAGAGGAGAGACTTTTCAATGGGGATGACGAGCATGCTCCCCCTGATAACCTCGGATCCCCTCTGGCCCCAGAGAGTCAGCTGCTGGGATATGAAAGAGTCCTGGTTGATGCGGGCGTCCACCTGCTTCGGACCGTAGATCAGGCGGTCGCGGGGAAAGGTGTAAACCCTCAGCTTGCCGTAGTTGTCGCCGTCGCAGCGTGCGGTGAACCAGGCCGCCAGGTTGTCCCTCTTGGAAGGAGTAAAGGGAAGGAGCAGGATGTATTCCTCCTGCTTCTCTCCGGGAAGCTTCATAACGGTGTAGTACGGCTCCATGGGCTGCTCGCCCAGAACCGGCACTTCCCAGAGATTCTCCTTGTTATAGAAGACCTTCGGATCGGTCATATGGTATGCCGTATACATGAATGCCTGGGTCCGAAGAAACTGATGGGGATAACGGATATGTTTGCGCAGGTCCTCGGGCATGGACGAAAGTGGCTTGAACAGCTTGGGAAACGCCCTTGAGTACACCTTCGCCAGCACATCCTCCGGATCGTTCAGGTAGAAATCCACGGCGCCGTCATAGGCGTCCACAACAACCTTGACCGAGTTCCGCATATAGTTGATCCCTCCCCGGAGCGGCTTGGAATAGGGAAGACGGTCGGTAAAGGTGTAGGCGTCGACAAACCATTTCAGCTTGCCCTCAGAGGAGACCACCATGTACGGATCCCCATCGTAACGCAGAAAGGGCGCCAGGGTCCTGATCCTTTCATTAACCGTGCGATAGTACAGGATGCGGCTCTCCGGCGTCATGTCGGAAGAGAGGATAATCTTCTCGGTTTTAAAGCGCGCCGCGAACAGGATCTTGCGAAGGAAAGAATCAAGGCCGACTCCGCCGCTTCCCGCATAGGTGGTGTTGATGTTGCCGGTGGCGGTCGGATAGCTGAATTCAGGAACCTTTGTCTTGACTATTACATAATCGTTGGACATCTCGCCGTAATAGATCTCCGGACGTGTCACCTTTATATCCGCCAGGCTGACCGCCGGGATGTCCTTGACGAAGAACTCGGGGAGTCCTTCCTTGCTGATGCTGCTTACCGGACCGAAAGTCAGTCCGTTGCCATGGGTGAAGATGAGGCGCTCATTAATCCACGACTTGCTGGGAAGGTCGCTGTAGGAAAGCTCGCGGGGGGATAGCATCACCTGGGTGTAACGGCCGTTCACCGTGTACCGGTCGTTGTCCACATCAAAGAACTTGTAGTAGGTGCGGATCTGCTGCAACTGGCTGTAGGTGCGCAACAGAGGCGCATGATCCCACAATCTGATATTCCTGATGGTGGCTTCATTGGACTCGATTTCCGCCGCTGTCAGGTTGTAATCCACATCGAAAGGAACCGTCTCAACGCTGTCCAGGTCGTACCCGAGGCGTGTGAATTTGATGTTGTTGGCAATATAGGGGGTCTCCAGGACAAGCTCATTGGGGGCCACCTTGAACTTCTGCAGCAGGGCGGGATAGAGGGAAACGCCCGCTACGTACAGAACAGCCAGGGCGGCGGGCGCGGCAAGGGCCGTGCGCCAATTTCCCTTCCACACCCCCGAAAACATGACAACCGCGGCAACGGGCGCCAAGAGGGCAAGGAAACGGAGCATGGGCAACCGGGCCTTGACGTCAGCGTATCCCGCGCCGTGAACCGTGCCGTCGCCGGAGAGGAGCAGGCGGAAGGTGTCCAGATAGAAGCCAAAACCCACCACAAACAGCAGGAGAGCGGCCAGGAGCGCCATATGGATTCTCACCTGACGGGAAACGGAGATACCCCGCTCCGAAAGGGAGATACCGCCCCGGACAAAATATCCCGCTGCGACGAGAAGGGCGGATGCCAGAATCGCCAACCCCGCGAAGGTCTTGATCGTCTCCAGCAGAGGAAGCCGAAAGAGGTAGAAACCCAGGTCTTTCCCCAGGACCGGATCCAGCGAACCAACAGTGACGCCGTTGGCGAACATGAGGAATCTGTCCCACTGCATGGCCGCCCACTGACCGGCGAAAAAGGCGAGCAGAAGCGCGGCGGCCACCCCCAGGGGCTTGCAGAGCCTCTGAAGTTCATTCATCTTCAACTGGTAGATATTTCCTCCCTGGAAGGCGAAACCGGAGAGGGGAAACTTTGCTCGATAGACCACGAGCAGGTTCAGCAGGATGCATGTCAGCATGACCGCGCCGCCGGCCAGCCCCACTCCTATCTTTGTTCCCAGGATCGTTGAAAAGACGGATGAGAAACCGGTTTCGACGAAGAAAAGCCAGTCGGTGTAGAGATGGACGAGGGACATGAATCCTGGAAGCAGCAGAAAAACCGCCGCAATAAGCAGATAGAGCCTGTTTCTTCTGGACATAAAATCCTCCTGTTTTCCATCAGCAACTTACTGAGTAACGGATCAGCGGCCTGAAGCCCGCGGGATCGCGCCTCCGGCCATGTCTTCCAGACGGGCAATACGCTCCTCCATGGGAGGATGGGTGGAAAAGAGTTTCGCTATGGAAGACCCGCTGAGGGGATTCACGATAAAAAGGTGGGCGGAAGCCGGTCGGGCCTCCTGCATGGGTATCATTTGAGATGCCGACTGAAGCTTGCGAAGGGCGTTTGCAAGGGCCAGCGGCCGGCCACAGATGTTCGCGCCGCCTTCGTCAGCCATGTATTCTCTGGACCTGGAAACCGCCATCTGTATCAACATCGCGGCCAGGGGCGCGACAATGGCCATGGCAAGAGCGCCCACCACGCCTCCGGCGCCACCATCCTCATCATCCCCGCGCCCCATTCCCAGCATGGCGCCCCACTGGAGCATGCTTCCAATCATGGAAATTGCGCCGGCAAAGGTGGCGGCAATGGTTGAAACCAGTATATCGCGGTTCTTCACATGGGCCAGTTCATGGGCCATCACCCCTTCCAGCTCTTCCGGGGAGAGGATACGAAGAATCCCTTCCGTGGCGGCCACCGCCGCATGGTTCGGGTTCCGGCCGGTGGCGAATGCGTTGGGTGAATCATCGGGGATTATGTACACACGGGGCATGGGCAGTCCGGCCCGGTCGGCCAGGCGGCGAACCATTCCATGGAATGCGGGATGGTCCTGTTCGCCAATCTCCACGGCGCGGTACATCCTGAGGACGATCTTGTCGGAAAACCAGTATGAAAAAAAGTTCATGGCGCAGGCCATGAAGAAGGCGAAGACCATGCCGGTCTGGCCACCGAGGGCGCTCCCCATGAGCACCATGAGAACGGTAAGGAGCGAGAGAAGAAAGGTTGTCTTTAGTCTGTTCATCATTTTACCTCCGACGACGGAAATTATCGCCGGGGGTAATAAAAAAGACCTTTACCCCCGGCTCGAGTGCCTGGATAAAGGTCTTGCCGACGATTCCAATCGTCCCCGGCCCGGGTCTTTCAACCGTATTGACGGGCACGGGGCCGGCCATGTCTCCAGCCGGTAGCTACTCCCCTTGTTGGAGAAAAAGGTAATAAAGCCAAGCCGGAATGTCAAGATAAAATTGTTGCCCGCCGCTTCAATCCATTGAAAGCGCGATAAGGCGGGAATAACAGTTGATAATATATGTTGGCCCGGGAATTCCTCAAACTACGTGCCAATCCAACGGAAGAAGCTGAATCTCTTTCAACGGAATTTCGCCAGGTCATCATCGGAATCGGCATACTTCAGCGCGATATCCCGGAACTCATCCTGAATCTCAAGGAAGGTGTCCGTGATATCAGGATCGAAGCTAGTTCCCCTCCTTTCCTGTATCATCTGAGCCACCTTCTCATGGGGAAAGCCTTCCCGATAGGCGCGCCGGCTTATCAACGCATCGTAGCAATCCGCGACAGCCATTAACCGCGCGGAGATCGGTATATCATCACCGGACAGCTTTTGCGGGTATCCGGTGCCGTCCCATTTCTCCTGGTGTGACAGGGCAATTTCCTTGGCCGTCTCCAGGAATTCCAATTTTGCACCCAACATTCGCTCCGCTTGTTCCAGGGCGTCCCTGCCAATCGTGGTATGGGCCTTCATGGTTTCGAATTCTTCGGGCGACAGATCGCCAGGTTTGAGCAGGATGTGGTCGGGGATGCCCACTTTGCCGATATCGTGAAGAGGCGCGGACTTGAACAGCATGGCGATATTCGCGTCCGTCAGGTAGTCACGGAAACGGGGGTGGTCCTTCAGCTTCAGCGCAAGCGCCCTCACAAAGAACTGGGTCCTCCGCAGGTGTTTGCCCGTATCGTTGTCACGCGTCTCCGCGAGAGACGCAAGCGCCAGAATGGTAACCTCCTGAACCGCCCTCACCTCGCGGGTGCGCCTTTCGACTTCCTGCTCGAGATACAGATTCTGATCGCGGAGGAAGTCGGCGGCAGCCTTGAGCTTGAGATGTGTCTGAACACGGGCAATCACTATAGGAGGGCTGATCGGCTTGATGATATAGTCCACCGCGCCGAGTTCCAGGCCGTGCTTCTCATCCTCTGTCCCCGTTCTCGCCGTGATGAAGATAACCGGGATACTCCGTGTCCCCGCATCGGACTTCAGCCGGGAGCATACTTCATACCCGTCCATGCCCGGCATCATGATGTCGAGCAGGATCAGATCGGGCGGGGCATCGGAGCGAGCGAGCCTGAGGGCCTTTTCTCCATTTGTAGCCACCTTTACCTTGAATTCATCCTTGAGCAGATCCCCCATGAGTGACAGGTTGTCGGGGCTGTCATCGACAACAAGTACGGTGTGCCGCTTGATGAAGTGTTCCATATCGTCCATTGTGTACCTCGCATTCAACGTCGACTCCCCGATTCAGCGAATACCCTTCATTCCCTCTGTCGCCATCGCTTTCTCGAGAACGGCCAGCGCCCCCTCAAAATCAAAATGGTCGATTGCCGTCCGCAGAGAAAGGAATGACCGGGGTAAGGCGGCTTTGAGAAGATCGCTGTGCTCCTTGAACAGGTCGCACGACGCGCTGTCGTCGTCCTTCAGCAGAGTTACGAGTCTGCGGCAGACGGCCCCCAGCTTCCCGGCGTCGACCGCCTGCGGAGCTCCGTCCTCCTCGGGTGGCAGTTTCGCATCAAGCTCCTCAAACAGCTCCCGCAGCGATTCATCCAGCAACTCCAACAGGCCGTCCAGCGTTTCATGGTCAAGGCGCTGCCGGATCCCCTGTTCCAATTCGGCTGCCCGTGCCCGCGAGCGAACCGCTCCGATGTTGGCGGCGACTCCCTTGATGGTATGAGTCAGGAAGTCGGCTCTATCAGGATCGTCGTTCGCCAACGCCCGGCGAATCTCGGAGACCGTTTC
Organism: uncultured Geobacter sp.; assembly: GCA_964517595.1. GTDB lineage: Bacteria > Desulfobacterota > Desulfuromonadia > Geobacterales > Geobacteraceae > RPRC01. The sequence continues at coordinate 20,155 of CAZFCG010000015.1, forward strand.
CCTGTGATCGGCAAGAAACCTGCGCAGCAGGAAAAGATAGCGCTCTTTTTTGCCCAGAACGCGACGCAAAGCGTCCACCATGTCTATTCCCGCTATCTCCTCGGGAAAACCCGTTTCCCTTTCAGCGGTCTTCCGGAGTTCCAATCGTCCTTGAAGGGCGTCCTCGCGCGGTGGTATCCACTTCAGCAGGGTTGCCCAGAGGTGGACGGGCTCGATGGGTTTGGGGATGAAATCGTTCATTCCGGCATCAAGGCAGGCAACTCGATCCTGACGCATGGCATTTGCCGTCATGGCGACGATGGGTAGGTAGTCCCACGCCGGGTTGGCGCGGATCGCCGCCGTTGCCGTCAGGCCGTCCATCACCGGCATCTGGACATCCATCAGCACCAGATCGTAGGTGGTACGGCTCACCTTGTCCAGGGCTGCCTGACCGTTTTCCGCGGTATCAACGAGCAGGCCGGCCTCCGTAAGAAGGCCCACGGCGACCTCCTGATTGATCTCGTTGTCTTCCGCCAGAAGTACACGCGCCCCGCTGATGAAGGAGAGGCGGTCCTCCAGCGTAGACAGTGTCGAATCGTCCTCGGGTGACTCCTGCTGTTCGTCGGACAGGGCGCGCACGGCGCTGTTAAACAGGATAGACGGCGCTACGGGTTTTGTCAGTACCGCCTCAATTGCCAGTTCGTCCCGGCATGCCTCAAGGGTCTCATCCTGGTCATAGGCGGTCACCATGATGACATGCGGTTGCGGATCCAGCCCCAGCGCCCTGACGGCGCGCGCTGTCGCGATACCGTCCATCCCCGGCATCCACCAGTCGAGATAGATTAGTTGGACGGGCGCCCCGCGGGATGCCGCCCGCCGGACCTCTTCTAAGGCCTGTTCTCCGGAAGCCGCATCCGTTACCTCAAAAGTCATGTCTCGCAGCATGCGGCCCAGTACCTCGCGGAAGGTGTCGTTGTCATCCACGACCAGAACGCGGCAACCGCGAAGAGAGGAGTTCGGGACAAGGACGCGTTTCTGTGCCGATGAAACGCCGACCCGGACAGTAAACCAGAAGGTGCTGCCCACCCCCTGCCGGCTCTCGACGCCGACCTCGCCATCCATCAGTTCCGCCAACCGCTTGGAGATGGCCAGGCCGAGCCCTGTGCCGCCGTACTTGCGCGTGGTGGACATATCCGCCTGCTGGAAGCTCTGGAAAATATTCCGCTGCTGCTCAACGCTCATCCCGATGCCGGTGTCACGCACCGCGAAATGGAGCAGGGCATGGGATGCGTTGCGCTCCATGACGCGCGCGTTGACGCGGATTTCACCCTTTTCAGTGAATTTGACGGCATTCGAGACGTAATTGAGGAGAATCTGGCTGATGCGCAAGGAATCGCCCACCAGGTTCTGGGGCATGTCCGGCGCCACGTCGAAAATGAGCTCCACCTCGCGTCCCGCCACCTTGCTGTAAAAAAACTCGGCAAGGGAGGCCAGCACTTCTTCGAAATCGAAGGGCGCCTGTTCAACGACCATTTTCCCGGACTCGATTTTGGAAAAGTCCAGAATGTCGTTGATGATGCGTAGCAGGTGATGTCCCGACGTCTGGATCTTTGACAGATAATCCCGCTGCCGGGGGGTGAGGCCGCTCTTGAGCGCCAGGTGGGACATGCCGATGATCGAGTTCAAGGGGGTGCGGATCTCGTGGCTCATGTTCGCCAGGAAGATGCCCTTGGCCCTGCTGGCGGTCTCGGCCGCTTCCTTGGCGTTCTTCAGCTCGAGCTCCTGTTGCTTGCGCGCCGTCAGATCCACATGTGTGCCGATGGCGCGGGTCGGGCGGCCGTTTTCATCACGCGACACCACCTTGCCGCGGCTCAGGATCCATTTGTAGTCTCCGGCCTTGGTGCGCATACGGAACTCCAGTTCATACGACCCGTCCCGTATCAGCCTCTCTTTTGTCGCAGCCGTCACGAAATCTCTTTCCTCGGGGTGGAGCAGGTTGATCAAGTGGCCTTCGGTGGTCGGAGGCAGTTCGTCCGGCTCATACCCGAGCATCCTGAAATAGGAGGGACTACAGTAGGAGTCGTTAGTCATGATGTTCCAGTCCCACAGCCCGTCGGTGGTGGCGTCAAGGGCGTATTTGTATCGCTCTTGGCTGACTTGCAGTTCCCTCGTGCGCTCTTCCACCACTTTTTCCAGGCGCAGGAGATGCTCATCGAGCGCGCGAGACGTCTCGATCCGGGACTGGTTGAGAAGCGCCATGCCCAAATGGTCGGCCACCTGGCAGCCGAAGGCGATCTCGTCGGCCTCCCAGTGGTGCGGACGCGCCACGTGCTCGAAACAGACAATGCCGCGGTTGCTTCCGGCGGAGATGATGCTGCAGTCGAGCATGGAGGTTATTCCCGACGGTGTCAGGTACGCATCCCCGTAACGCGCCGTGCGCGGATCCGTATACGGATCGTCGGCGTCCACATAGCGCGAGGAGAGCAGGGCGTTGAATTCGTCGAGAAAATCCTCTTTCTTCAGCGCCACGCCCCGGGAGTGGCGGCCGGAACCGGATTCGTACAGGTCGAGGCATTGGAGTTCCGTCAGGTCCTCGTTATACAGCCACACCGAGACCCTCGCGATGTCAAGGGAGGTGGACAGGAGTTCCGTCGCCATGGCGGCAAAGGCGGCCACGTCGCCGTTCACGGCCGGTTCCGCCGCGCTCAACTGGCCCAGCAGCCTGTTGTGCAACCGGATCCGTTCGGCTAAAGCCTTCAACTCCCGTTCCCTTTCCTTTTGATCGGTGATGTCCCGCCATACCGTGGTACCGATCGGTATGCCCTGCAGGTTTTGGAATCGATGCGTCACCGACACACTGCGGAGGCTGCCGTCCTTGTGCCGGTGCAGGGTTTCGAAACTGAGGGCCTGGCCGGCGACGATCTTTTCTCTGTTCGCGACGATCTGTTCCGCGGTGTGTTCCCCCTGGATGTCCGGAACCGAAAGCCGGGAAAACTCTTCGCGGGTGTAGCCGAGCCCCTGGTGGGCGGCTTCGTTGAAATCGACGAAACGGAGCGTCCGGGTATCCACCAGCAAGATTCCGTCGGTTGTCTGGGAGAACATGATGTTGATGAGCTGCTCATGTTCTTTCAGCGCCCGGGCCGAGTTCCATCGGTTGACGACACTCACCAGCCGCTGGAGGATGGCGTTCAGCAATGCGCGCTCTTCCCTGAGGAAAGGGCCTTCATCCGCACCTGGCCTTTCCTCGCGGTATGCGACCGAAAGCCGGATGGTCCCGTTCTGCTGAACGGATGCCTCGGCCTCCTGCGTCCAGGGGGATTCGGCAAACCCTTCCGTGCAGTACCGCAAGCCGGCATAATCGAGTCGAACCATGGTAATCGCGGGGTACTGCCAGCCCGTTCCCATGCGTTCGACAACCTGCTGCAACTGCACGTGGAGCGGCGCTTCCAGATCGTCGGTCAGTGCGGTGATATCATAGAGACATTTCTGCTCCTTGACCCGCTCGGCCAACAGACGCCGCTCGTTTTCCAGTATTTCCCGGGCCCATACCAGTTCCGCGGTCCTGTCCCGGACCTGTTGTTCGATGGACTCCCGGGTTGCGAGCAGGGAATCTTCCGTCTGCTTCAGCTCCCTGAACACGACGCTGAAGGGATCCCTGATACCGGTTATGATGATTGCCCGGCAGATACAATAGAATGACGCAAGCTTCAGCAAGTGCCCCGCCACGTTCGCGAAGTCATACACTCCGATGTAGGCGGTGAAGGCGATTTCCGCGCAGGCTGCGCAGACGGACGAGGCCGCGAGCAGCCGGTAGGTGCCGACGGCGAAGGAGGAGCGGATTCGGCGAAGCAGAAAGATTGAGATGATGATGAGAGCGACTATCACGTATTCGCTGACAATCTTGAAGAGCGTGAGTCCGCTCCCCTCCCGGTAGCACTCCGGGAAGACACCGGTGAAGACGGCCGCAGCCAGCAGGGGCGTGATCAGCGCGTAGCCGCCCACGATGGCGATATTCCCCGGTCCGCGGCCGTACGCAAGGGGCGCGGCGATAAGGGTCGCGGCCTGGAGATAGCGGGCCGCTATCCAGAGTTGCGTCGCCAGGTTCGCGCCGTAGCCCGGAAATATGTTCATCCCCTTGTAAGCGAGCGTATGGATGAGGTCCAGGCAGGCGCAGGCGGCATAGCCGATACCGATAACCTTCAGGTAGTCATTCTCGATGAATTCGCGGGAGTTCCAGACCAGAAGGGCAATGGCGAATGCGATGGAAATGGTGATCAGCTCCGTAACCGTGTGAAAGAGAAGATAGCTATAGGCCTGGACGATGCATAGGGAGGCGACGACAGCGGACAAGCCGATGGCGTTCGGCGCCCAATTAGCCGTCCCGATTCCTCTGTCCGCGGGTCCGCCCAAGGGCTTCTCCCGTTCCGCCGCATTCCGCTTTCGTTCCGAATCCATTCTCATGCTCGTCTTTCCGTTGTTCCCGTGCGGCAGCAGAGCTGCGTTACGGCCATCTCCGGTATGGCGGCGACCGCCTCGCGCAACAGCCGCAGGGCCGGGTCGAAATCGAAGGCCTCCATGGCCGCGGCGAATTCCTCCGCCCTGCCCTGGAGCACCGGCTCCAGAACCGGCCGTGAATCGCCCCACAGGTTCACCGCCTGCGGGTCGTCATCGGCAAGGAGCCGGTGCAGGTAGGCAACCGTTTTCTCCACCCTCGGCCAGTCGGGCGCTCCCGTTTCGGGCAGATCGGCGGAGGGCGCCGCTCCCGCCACGAGACGGACACTGAACCAGAAGGCGCTTCCCCTGCCCTCGGTACTGGAGAAACCCATCTCTCCCGCCATCAGGGACACCAGACGCAGGCTGAGCGCCAGGCCGAGACCAATCCCTCCGTACGTTCGGGTCATCGTGTTGTCCCCCTGGCTGAATGCCCGGAACATACGCTCCTGCACGTCGGGGGCAATCCCTATCCCCTGATCCTCCACTTCGAAACGCACAGCCATGCCGTGGTACGCCTCGCTCGGACGGACGCGAACGGTGATCTCGCCCTGCTCTGAAAACTTGACCGCATTATCCAGCAGGTTACCCAGTATCTGCTGAAGACGCACCGGGTCCCCCCGCAGCCGTGCGGGAAGTTTGGGGTCGATATCCCTCACGAGTACGATGCCCTTGAGGGATGCGGCCTCCCTGACGCTCTCCTCGGTCTGGTCGAGCATGGTGTTCAAGTCGAAGTCGATGTCCTCGATCCTGATCTGCTCCGCCTCGCTCCGGGAGAAGTCCAGAATATCGCTGATCAGACCGAGCAGGCGCCGGGAGGACTTCCGCAGCCGCGACAGCAGCTCCATCGCCCGCGCATCCGCGCAGTCTTTGGCCAGCAGGTGCCCAAGGCCCATGATTTGGTTCATGGGGGTGCGCAACTCGTGCCCCATGGTGGACAGGAAGGCGCTTTTGGCCCGGTTTGCGCTCTCCTCCGCATCACGCGCTTCGGCCAGTTCGCGGGTCCTGGAGTACACCAGTTCTTCCAGGTGTTCGCGGTGCCGCACCAGTTCCAGGTGAAGCTTGACGCGGGCGCGGACCACCCCGGTGCTGAAAGGCTTGTGAATGAAGTCGACGGCGCCCGCGGTCAGCGCCCGCATCTCGCTGTCGGAGTCCGTCTTGGCGGTGATGAAGATAACCGGGATGCCCCGGGTGAACGGGTCGTCCTTCAGGGAGAGACACACCTGGTAACCGTCCATCCCGGGCATCATGAGGTCGAGCAGAATCAGGTCGGGCCGCTGCGAAGCGGCAATCTGGAGAGCCTTCCGGCCGCTGGTGGCGCTGAAGATTTCATACTCGTCCCGCAGCGCCCGATACAGCACCTGCAGGTTCTCCGGAGTATCATCGACGATGAGCAGTTTCTCTCTTTCCATGGCATCCTTTCACATTCACCCGGGCCGTCTCCGCGCGCGATCGGAGACAATGGCGCTCTTGAGCTTCATGCTCATCTCCAGCGCCGTATCGAACTCGAATGCGGGATTCGTCGAGCGACAGAGACCCTTTCCTTGGGCGCAATTCGATTGCGTTCCACCCACTTACATGAAAACAGTATAACCGAGATTCCGCAATCCACAGCAAGCAGTAACGACACAGGGGCGCCTGCTGCCAATCTTTATCTTTTCAGCAGTTGATTGTGCGGTAGAAAGGATTTGTCTGACATACACGCCCGACGTTGTGCGGTATACTATTAATTCCCGTGAAAAGCCCTCGACATACCCAGCTTCTGCCGGGGAACGCAACCCGACATGACCCGAACCTTCGGCGTGATGATCCGCATCATGCCCGTATCTGTGCAAAGAGGGAGATCTTGTTCCATGGAAGGCGGCTTCGAAAACACTGATGCCGAGCGGAAATCATTGCCGGTAGCCGAGGAAATGCGGCTGGCCGCAACGCTCGATCAAATCACCTTCGGTTTCCTTGTCTGTGACGGGGAATGGAGGATAGTATTCATCAATGCATCGGCCGGACGGATTCTCGGGATGGACCGTGACGGTATCGTCGGCAAGAGCTTCCGGGAGTTGTTGCCGGGAGACCTCGGCACCCGGGTCGAGCGGGAATATAGAGGCGCCTCGGCAGGAGAGACAAGGGCTTTCCAATTCTTTTCACAACCACAGCTCCGCTGGTATCAAATCCACTGCTTTCCCCGCAAAGAGGGCGGGATGTCCGCCTGTCTTCAGGACATCACCGGGCGCAAACAGATGGAAAATACCCTGGTGGAAAGTGAGGAACGCTATCGTCTGCTGTACGAATATTCCGCCGACGCCATTTTCATCCTCGACATGGAGGGGAAATTCATCTCCGTCAATGAGCAGGCGTGCCGGATGTACGGGTATACGCGGGAAGAATTCCGGAATATGTCCGTCGCCGACATCGATGCGCCGGAGTATGGGAGGCAGATTTCGGAGCGCATGGCGGCCATCGCTCAAGACGGATGGTCGGAGTTCGAGGCTACGCACCGGGATGCGCGAGGCCGACAACTGTACGTTGACGTGAAGGTGGCGAAAATCCCGTTCGGTGGCCGGCCGTGCATGGTAGGCATTAACCGCGACATCACCGAAAGGAAGCTGCTGGAGAAAGAACTTGAGCAGTATTTTATCCTCTTCAACACCTCATCCGATCTGATGTGCTTGTTCGACAGCAGAGCCGGCTATTTTCTAAAGGTTAACCCGGCCTTCATCAGGACTCTCGGCTACTCCGAGCAGGAACTGCTGACCCGTCCGCTTACAGAGTTTGTCCATCCCGATGACCTGCAAAGGACACACGACGAGATCGCGGAGCAGCTTGAACACGGCTACACGATCGATTTCGAGAACCGCTACCTGCGCAAGGATGGGTCGGTCTGCCGGCTATCATGGCGCGTCACCGCGGACAAGGTTACCGGCATCGCCTATGCCACGGCGCGCGACATCACCCGGAGCAAGCAATACGAGACGGAAATCAGGAGATATCAGGACATCGTCCAGTCATCGGACGATGCCATCATCGGCAAGACTCTCGAAGGAATCGTCACCAGCTGGAACCCGGGTGCGGAGAAGATTTTCGGCTATGACGCCGTAGAGATGATCGGCAAGCCCATGACCGTCCTCTTTCCTCCCGAACAAATCGGCGAGGAGCAGGCCTTTCTGGCGCAAATCGCCCGGGGCGGGACGGTTAACCATTACGTATCCCGCCGCATCCGCAAGGACGGCTCACTGATAGATGTCTCGGTAACGCTGTCGCCCATCATTGATGACGAGGGACGGATTGCCGGGGCGTCCAAGATTGCCCGCGACATCACCGAACTGATGGAGCATGAACATGATCTTGAAGAGGCCCGCGCCGCCGCCGATGCCGCCAACCGGGCCAAAAGCGTGTTCCTGTCAAACATGAGCCACGAGATCCGCACCCCCATGAACGGCATCCTGGGCATGACACAGCTGCTGGAAGACAGCGAATTGGACACTGAACAAAAGGAATATCTCGATGTCATAAAAACATCCTCCGAAAGCCTGCTCTCCCTGATAAACGACGTCCTCGACCTCTCAAAAATAGAGTCCGGCAGAATCGAGCTGGAGCTCAAGGATTTCAGCCTGCGGGCGAGCATCAATGAGGTCATAAAAACCCAGATTTCCCTTATCCGCAGCAAGAAACTCACCATCGACACCGACATTCCCGCCGCCGTGCCCGATGACCTCATCGGCGACCAGCTTCGCCTGAAACAGGCGCTGCTCAACCTGGTATCCAATGCCGTCAAGTTCACCGAAAAGGGCGGCATCCGTATCTCCGTCTCCGTAGCTGAACGTAACAACGACATCGCCCTCCTGAAAATCGGCGTCGCGGACACCGGAATCGGCATCAGTCCAGCGGTTATCCGGAAGATATTCGAGCCGTTTGTTCAAGCGGACGCCTCAATCACCCGGAAGCATGGTGGAACCGGTCTTGGATTGTCCATCTGCACCAGGCTGGTGGAACTGATGGGGGGAAAAGTCTGGGCTGAAAGCAGCGTCGGGACAGGCAGCACTTTCTACCTGCACATCCCCTTCCTCGTCAACAAAGCCGTTAGTGAACACCGCGACCGCGGAAGAAGCGGCAAGCTCTCCGCAATGTGGGAGGGGCCTTCCATTCGGATACTCCTCGTAGACGATCAGAAAACCAATCTCCTCATTGCCGGACGGCTCTTGCAGAAGGCCGGCCATTCCGTCACCGAGGCTCGAGATGGAGTAGAAGCATTTCAGAAATGGGAACAGGGCGCCTTTGACCTCATCCTGATGGATATTCAAATGCCGGGCATGAACGGTATCGAGGTCGCCCGGTCCATCAGGGAGAGGGAGCGGGAAAGCGGCAACCATATCCCCATCATAGCCCTGACCGCCCGTGCCCTGCGTGAAGAGAGGGATGAGATACTGTGCCATGGCTTTGACGGTTACGTCGCAAAGCCGTTAGAGCTTGCGGTTCTGTTCAGTGAAATGAAGCGGTGTCTGCCGCAAAGGGCTTCCGACGGGCATGAGGCGACGAACCGGTTTTTCCCTTCGCCGGAAGTTACCGGACATACTATTGACAGAACACAAATCACTGCATTGCTGCGTGAAATCGAGTCCCTTCTCACAAACAACAATATGCGCGTAGTGGACACGGTGAATGAACTCAAAAAGGTCCTGCCCGCAATGGTTGCCGTTGATACTCTCAGGCATCATGTGAAAATGTGCCGGTTCGAAGAGGCATTGACATGCATTGCTGAAATCCGCGGCGGGTTGGGTATCGAGCGGTAATGACCGGTTTCAAATCGTAACTCTTGAGTAACTTCAAGATAAGTGCCTGAAATACCGGTCTTTGCATTTGTTGAAGTTACTCAAGAGTTACAAAAAAGGAGCTATCTCAGACATCCGTGTCGAAGATCTTTACTATCCCGAATTTTGCGAAATTGATATGTAACTCAGCATTTTTATTATCACTACACTAATTAATTAACCATATCTATAATTAATTGTCTAAATTCCTTACACGACAAATGAGCCAATCCGAAAGGAGATAATATAAACTCGAGGTATTACAGAAGAATAACAGGTTGGCACATCGCATGCTTAATGTAATCACGGTTATTTGAAACATGAACCAAATTCGTAACTATTCAGCACAAAAAACCGTCAACCAAGTGTCTGTCATGCCCGAGTGCATTTGTCGGGCATCTATGATTTCAATGAGTTTCCGTCTGGATTCCCGATTACACCCTCGGGAATGACAGAAAAAAGCTATCTATTGAATAGTTACCCAAATTCTTTATCTCTAGCAAGGGAGGGAGTGATTATGAGCGATATGCCAAGAGAAAAACGTTACTACGGACAGGAATGCTGTTGGGAGGCAACGGAGAACCAGCCCCGGATAATCCGGTATTTTGTAGGCATGGTCATGATGCCGTTGCTTCTACTCATGCTTTGCGCATCAGGTGTTTTCGCTAACGAATACGAGGTATATGGCAACTATGTGGTTAGCTTTCAAACCGGATACGGACAAACGTACACCTCACCCCCGTACGACTTCAGCTCCGACCCCTCGGAGCCGCTTGTTTTTTTACAGTCGTATACAAATCAGCTTAACAGCTCAGCTTCGGCGCAGGCCGGATTCTGGGGTCAGGGTGGAACTGATTACTGGGCTGCGTGGCTGACCGAAGGAACAGGTGTGAGTCAATCCCATCCGGAGGAGGTGGTTGAGGACCCGGCGCGGATGGAAATCCAATTCGATTTTTACGTGAGCGGGGACGGTTTGTCGACGGCATGGTATGACGCCATGTACCTGAACGGATATGTGGGCGCGGGCGGCTACGTTGAATTCATCGGCGAGAATGACATGTTCATCATCTCCTCCGCCGGGGATGAAACCTACCACAGCTCAGCGCTCCTGCATTACTTCAATGACAACGAAGGCGCGTTTTATGTTTCCCTGCAAGAAGAGGCATGTAACTGGTTTGATCCCATCTGGAGGGAACTCTCCTCCGGTGAAGGAATGCACTTCAACGGAGTATACACATTCACCGCCAAAAACGACGGCGGTCCGAGCCTGCTTCAATTCACTCAGAACGAGCCTCCCGCCGCTGTGCCCGAACCATCGACAATGCTTCTCCTGGGCGCTGGGCTGGCCGGCCTGACGGCAGTCAGAAGAAGAATCAGGAAATAGCTTTTACGCCTGTACGGCGGGTGCAAAAAAGGGGATCGTAAGGCCGGCTCAGGCCACGATCCCCTTTTTCGCGCAGACATCATCAATTGGCTACGGCGCCTTTATCTCATCGCTCTTGGCGCGCAGCTTCTTCACCAGAGCCCCGTATCCCTGGCTCGTGATAATCTTCTGGAACTGGGAGCGGTAGTTGGATACCAGGCTTACACCCTCGATGACCACATCGTAGACCATCCACCTGTTTCCCTGCCTCATCAGCCTGTAGTCGAGTGAATACTCGTCCCTTTTGGCCGTGACGATGCGGGACTTCACCTCCGCGTAGTCCCCATCAATGGACTCCTTATCGTAAACAATCCTCTGGTTTTCATAGGATTCTATCTTGCCGGCATAGGAATTCTCCAGCAGGGTGGCGAAAAGATTGACAAAATCCTTTTGTTCAGCCTTTGTCCTCCCCCTCCAGTTCACCCCCAGGGAACGCTTCGCCATTTCGCCGTAATCAAACATGGTACTTATGGCGCTCTTCAAGGCGGCGCGCCTCTTTGCCGCATTGCCCGGTTTCTTCATGTTCTCATCGGCAACGATGGAAACAACCCTATCCACCGTCCTCTTGACGTCAGCGGTTACCGCCGCCTCCGACGGAAGACTTCCGGCGCCGATAAAGAAGAACGTCATCAGTGATGCCGCAATCCATTTCTTCATGATACTGTTATCCTCCCGATAATTGTTACTTGTTCAGGTTCGCCTCACCTACGGCATAGGCAAGATTGGCCCGAGACATCTTCTGGTTATATACGGACTGGAAATAAGCGGCGCGCATCCTGGCGTAATTCTGCAGAGACTCGAATATCTCCTTTGCGGGTCCAATCCCCATATCAAAATTGGCGATAGCTGATACGGTCCATTTCTTGGCGTTGGAATAGGCGTCACGGTTGGCCGCAATGCTCTTCTCGGCCTCCTGGAGTTCAAGCCAGGACTTTTCAATCTGGAGCGGGATGTTCGCCGCCGCGTAATCGTTGGTGCTCAGAAGGCGGTTGTACTGGGCCTGTTCCTGGGCGACTTTCGCCGAAGTGATGCCGAAATCGATCTTCCACCTGGCGCCGAGGGCGAAACCTGCCCACAGATGGTTGAAATCATCCGGGACCCATGGGTTCGTGACCCGGTCTCGTCCAGGGGCATAGGCGGCGGAAAGATAACCGCCCAGGAAGATATCCGGATAATAGTCGGCCTTCGCGGCCTTGACAAGGGCTTCACGGGCCTTGATCCCATCCTTCAACTGCCTGTATTCGGGACGTCTCGCCTTAGCCGTGTCCTGGAAGGAGGCAAGGCCTCCACCGGCAACCGTTTCATCCGGGGTCAGCCTGTCGGTGGCGATGTCCAGGCGCGTATCACGGGGCAGACCAGTCTGGGCGCGCAGGGCCGCGAGGGCCAGGAGTTCCCCCTTCCTTGCCTCCTCGGTATATTTGCGCACCTCGCCGGAGAAGGCGTCAAGCTTGTAGATGTCCAGCGCATCCACATTGGGCGACCCCTTGTCCAGCAGCTTCGCCGCCTTTTCCCTGGCCTTGTCCAGGGCCTCTCCAACCTCGGCGACAAGCTCCTTCATCTCACGGGCGAGGAGAAGTCCGTAGTAGTATTCCTTCACCTTCAGGGTTATCTCGTTGGCCTTCTGGTCCTTCTTCGCCTTGTCCACCTCTATGCCGTGGGTCGCGGCCTTCATGCGCTCGCTTATCTTGCCGAAGGTGTAGAGGGGCTGGACTATGGTGGCGTCGCCGCGTGTGAAGACCGTTACTCCGTGGAGCCGGTTGAGGTCGTCCGTAGAATGCACCTGGTTGCCGCGAGCCTTGGAAACGGGGCCGAACAACCCCAGTATCTCAATTTGCGGATAGCGGTGAGCCTTGGCCTCTTCCAGCTTGGCCTCGGCCAGGGTAATGTCCGCGCGAGCCTCCCCTAGCTCCGGGGCGACGGTCAGGGCGCGACGTATGCACTCATCGAGGCCCAGCACCAGCTTTCCGGTCTTTTCCTCCCCGGAGAAGACGGGCGAGGCAACGAACAGGACAGCGATCACAATCATGATGGTATGCAAGTGAAATCTCATGTTATCCTCCTTCCGGTCAGTCCACGTTTCCATGGATATACTTGCTGACCAGCCCCTCGAAATCTATTGCGGATTCGGTTTCGCGGATACGGGCGCCGTCTTTCAGAATCCTTTCCGAACCGCCCGGTTTCAGCTGAACGTATTTGTCGCCGATGATCCCCCGGGTACGCACCGAGGCGATCACGTCATCCTGTATTTCAACCCCTGAATTGATGCGCAGGGCGACACTGGCCGTATAACCCTGGCCTGGGTCGAGCGCGATTCGGTCCACCCGCCCTACCTCCACACCGGCAATCTCGACGGAAGCGCCGCTTCTCAGTCCCGAGACCGAATCGAAATTGGCGGTCACCCGGTACGTGTCTCCCCCGACTATTTCCATCTTGCCTAGCCTGACGGAAAGATAGGTCAGGCAGAGGATCCCCAGCAGAACGAAAATCCCTACGATTGTTTCAAGTCTTGCCTTATTGGTATCCATAATATGTCACCTGCGCATTTCAGAAAATATGGGCGCCTCGCCCAAGGGCCCGCCTGGATTTCTCACACAAGGCGAAGCGGCCCGTCCAGTTCACCGTTCACGAACTGGCACACCACGGGATCTCCGGATCTCCTGATCTCTTCCGGCGTGCCTCTCATCTGTATCCGCCCCTGGTAGAGCATGGCCACATAGTCGCATATATCGAAAATGGCCGGCACCTCGTGGGTGACGATCACCGCGGTGAACCCGAATCGCGCGTGGGTATCCTTTATGAGGCGGTGCATGGCATTGCTGATGATCGGATCCAGTCCGGTTGTCGGCTCGTCAAAGAGTATGATGCGGGGGTTGAGAAGAAGGGCCCTCGCCAGGCCGACCCTTTTCTTCATGCCGCCGGATAGCTGGTCCGGGTACTTCCGGTCCACGTCCCTCAGCCCCACATTCTCCAGCGCCTCATGGACCCTGTCCCGGATATCGTTCCGCGACAGGCGTGTCTTCTCCTCCAGAGGGAAGGCCACGTTCTCGAATACGCTCATGGAATCAAAGAGGGCCACATTCTGGAAAAGCATCCCGAATTTTTCCCGGACCCGGTTCAGTTCCCGCCGACCCATGTGGGTAATGTCCTCACCGTCGATGATGATGCGCCCCATATCCGGTTTCATGAGACCGATGATGTGCCGGAGAAGAACGCTCTTCCCCTCTCCGCTGGGTCCGATGACAGCCGTTATCTTCCCCGCTGGAATTTCCATGTCCAGATTGTTAAGCACAACCTGGCCGCTGAACGATTTTGTGACCCGCAGCATTTCTATCATCTACAGACCCTGTATCCGGCCACTCCCTGACAAGGTGGCATTTGAAGATATTTTTTTTCTACAACAGAACCGAGGTAAGGAAATAATCCCATATGAGTATCGAAACCGATGACATGACCACCGCCGCCGTGGTGGCGCGCGATACTCCCTCCGCGCCGCGGGATGTGAAGTACCCCTTGTAGCAGCATACCCAGGCTATGATGAGACCGAATGACAAAGATTTTATGAGCCCTGAGTAGACATCCTTCCATTCAACGCTTTTTTCCATCTCATGGATGTAGGCGCCCGGGTTGACTCCCATAAGCTTTACCCCCACCAGATAACCGCCGAATATCCCCACCACGTCGAAAATCGCGCACAACAGCGGCAGAGCGATAAGGGCGGCGAGGATTCTGGGCGACATCAGATACTTGAAGGGCTCCAGGGCCATGGTTTCCAGCGCGTCTATCTGTTCGGTGATCCGCATGATCCCGATCTCGGCGGTCATGGCGCTGCCGGCGCGTCCTGTAACCATGAGAGCGGACAGCACCGGGCCAAGCTCCCGGATCAGGGAAAGGGCCACCACGGAACCCAGCATCCCTTCGGACCCGAACTTCGTCAGGGTATAGTATCCCTGAAGAGCCAGAACCATGCCCGTGAACGCCGCGGTGAGAAAGATTACGAAAAATGATTTCGCGCCGATGAAATGCAACTGTTTCAGGACATGAATCGGTTTCCCGGGCGCGCGGACGATCATGTAAAACGCATAAAGGATAAAAAGGAGCATCCGCCCCATCTCCCTCAGCAGGGAGATGGCAAGTCCGCCCATGTGGGCAATGATCGATTGCACAAAAAAACCTCCGAACACCGTTCACGAAGTATAGGTAAAGAACATTGACAAGTAAAGATGGTGATTCCAGGGAAACCAGTCAGGCCTCTCCCAGATCGCGAATCGTCCCCCCGGCCAGGACAGTGAAGACGCGTGAGCGCCAGACAACCCGGCTGCCGAGAAAAGAGAGTGCCCAGACACCGGAAGCCAGGATATCCCGAAGCGGTAGAAGCCACAGGAATCGTGGAAACAACCCGTCCCGAACGAATGCCCGGCTGAAAACCATACAGACCAGGAGTCTTGAGACGCCAAGGATTCCCGCCGCCATCCATCCATGCAGGGAAAACCCGCTCACCGCAAGGGCCAGAATGATCGCCGGAACCGGCTGGGTGACGACCGAGGCGAAATAGCCGGCCGGCCTGCTGGCGCGCATGGTACGCGCCCACCTCAACTGACGGGAAAGGACCCCCGACAGGCTTTCCCTCCGCATGACGCTCTCGACGAAAAAGGCGGAAAGCTCCAGGCGGTACGCGGCGCGATGTATCATATTGCCGAGCTGGTAGTCATCCGCCAGGTAATCAACCAGCGCCTGGAAACCGCCTATCTTCTCCAGCGCTTCCCGGCGCACGGCCATGGAAGCGCCAAGGGCGAAGGTCAGCCCCTCCAGGGCAAGCGCCACCATGACATTGGGAATCATCTCCGCAGTGAAACCCATGGCCTCCAAGGCCGTGGGGATGTTTCTCACCCGCGGGCTGCGGTAGAGGGAGGTTACCAGCCCTACGGAATTATCGCGGAACGGAGATGCCACCTGGCGCAGGTAGTCCGGATCAACCCTGATATCACTGTCACAGACAATCAGAATATCATGCCTTGCCAACGGATAGGCATGCATCAGGTTACATACCTTGTAGTTGGGTCCGTGCACGGCAGGGTCGATGACCAGGCTCATATCCACCGCGGGATATTCATTCATCAGCCGCCTGATAACACAGACCGCGGGGTCTTCTTCTTCAGCAACCGCAAAGACAATCTGGAAGCATGGGTAATCCTGGCGGCAGAACGAGGCAAAGTTCTCGAAGCTCTCTTCGTCCCCCCCCTTGACCGGCTTGAGTATGGTTATGGGGGGGGTGAATTCATCCACGTGCGGCGGCCGGCTGAAGAACCTCCTGGCGCAAACAAGGGAGAAGAGACCATAGCACAAAGGCAGCGAGATGAGTATATAGGGAATTATGGCACGCAACATGGATTACCCGAAAAAACAGGCCCGCGGAATTTCGGTAGACAAGGCGGGCATCAAAGAACTCTCGCGGATCACTACAGTGTCAGCCGGCCTTTTCCACCAGCACAAGATAGGGGGCAGCCGAAGAACGGTTCAACTGGCTGCTCCGCCAGGCATTAAACCCGGCAAAGGGCAATCGACGGGCCCACGACTCCACCGCCTCGGCCTCTTCCAGACCTCCCTCATGGCCAGTGTAAATGGAAACGGTGATTATGCCGCCCGGAAGAAGGAGATCCGATGCCTGCGTAAGGGCTTCTATCGTGGTGCAGGGAGAGGTTTTGACGTCACCTCCGACGCCGGGCAGGAATCCGAGGTTAAAGACTACGGCCCTCACCTGTTCCCGCACATGCTCCGCCAACCGTTCATGACCGGCATGCAGCAGATGAACCCGGTCCCGACAACCCTCTACCTCAAGTAGTTTTCCGGCGGCCTCCAATGCCCGCGCCTGCACGTCAAAGGCCCACACCTTCCCTTCAGTTCCCACAAGACGCGCGAGGAAAAGGGTATCTCGCCCCCTGCCGCAGGTGGCGTCGACAACACCATCCCCGGAACGCACGACGCCCCGGAGAAAGTGGTGGGACAAATCCACCGCCCCGCCAAGACCTCCTCCCCTTGCCGGCGCCTCCCGGGGCGCCACTAATCAGCCACCGCCGGCCGCTTTTCCCCGAAGATGGCCAGCACGGCGGGCAATGTGATTATGAAGGCTATCTGGCAGGCGACCATGCCCAGGGACATGACAGCTCCGATGCTGAACACGCCACGGTGACCGGCCACCATCAGGGCGCCGAAGCTTATCATTATAGTGAGTGTGTTGTAAATGACCCCGCGCCCGGTGCTGCTGGTAATGACCCTGTATCCGCTCTCCCCCTCGCGCCGGAACCGGTTGATGATGTATATTCCTGAATCCACAGCAATGCCCAGAACGAGGGGCATGACAATTATATTGGCCGAATTGAAGCGGATACCCGCCAGCCACATGCCGCTCACCATGAACAGTACGCCGACCACCAGGGGTACCAGGCCTATCAGGGTGTAGCGGACGCTGCGGAAGGTTATGAGCAATATGAGCACGATAGCCAGGAAGGCATACAGAAACGCCCCCCGGTAGGAATCGCGCATGATGGTCATGGACTCGAATACCATCACCGGCTCTCCCGTGGCGCTCGGTTCGATTTTCCGCACGTCGGCGAGAAACGCCTCCAGGGGTTTGCGGTCGAATATTTCGTCTCTGGGGGCAATCTGGAGCAGACAGCGCCCTGTCACTCCAACGAAACGCCTGCGCAGCTCTTCGGGGATGTCCGAGGCGCGCACCGGCGTAACCGCGAGGCTGTCACGAAGAGTTTCCAGTTTCTCGGGGAGTCCGGCAAGCAGGTTTCCCTGAAAATCCCTCAGCATCCCCAGCGCATTCCGATCCTTTTCCTTCTCCAGACCCGCGAAGAAGCGATCCAGGGTTGCCAGGAATCCGGCAACGTCCTTGGCCTCGGGACGCCTCTCCCTCTCCAGACGCTGGACGAAGCGCTCCACGGTATCGCGGAAGTATTCGAACACAACGGGCAGTTCCATTACGCTCAGGTCTTCATCGTAGGGCGCCGGCCTGACACCCGCCATCATGGAACGGATTTTCGCCATCTCCGCCAGTTTCGGTTCCTGATCTTCCGGGATAAAGGACGCGATACTCACCACATGGTCGACGGTGGGCAGGGCCTCCAGGGCCTTTGAACGGGCAACGGCTTCTTCCGGGGTACGGGCTGACGCCACCGCGAAATATCCGGAGTTTTCGGAACTCTTCATCAACTTGTAGGCATAAGAGACCGACTCGAGCCCCTTTGCCTGGAGGTTCATCAGGTTATAATCGAAATCGATCCTCGATAATGGATACAGCGATGCAAGGCACAGAACAGCCGTGACAACCAGCACCATCTTCGGATGAGCGAACAGCAGAGGCCTGGCTGCACGCGAGACGCCTGAGGAGGAACCCGGAAGGGACGCGGAATCGGCAATTGCGGCCCGGACACCGATCCTGCGGTTCTTTTTACCGTATCTTACCGGAATCATCAACATGGCCGGCAGCACGGTGAATGTAACCAGCACGCAGATGCCTATTCCTATGGCGGCAATAATCCCCAGCTCGGAGATTCCCTTGAAGTCGGTGAAGACAAATGTCAGGAACGCCGCCGCCACAGTCGCGGCGGCCATGGTGATGGCCCACAGATTCCTGTACAGGGCGATTCTCAGCGCTTCCACACGCAGGCGCCCGCCGCGAAGCTCCTCCTGGTATCTGAGCACTATCTGGATGCCGTATTCTATGCCTATTCCTATCAGCATCACGGCAAAGACCATGGAGAGTATGTTCAGATGCCCGACCACCATTGTGGCCATGCCAAAGGAGAGGGCGATGGCGACCAGCAGGGAGATCATGGCGGCAAAGGCGTTAGCCGCCCCGCGAAAAGCAAACAGCAGGAGAACGACGGTTAGAACGATGGAAATAACCGTAGCAAGCGCAATGTCGCGCTGGCTGGTTGCCATCTCCTCATATTCCAGCACCGGCACACCGGTAAGACCGGCCTTTACTCCGGCGAAACGGGGATCACTGGACACCCGCCTTATCTCTTCCCGCACAGCGGCAATGGACTTCTCGGCCGGAACAAAGCTCCCGCTCTCCTTCACCGGCAGAACGGTCAGGATATGCATCTTTCCCGCCTCGACGAAGCGGGAAGACTTTCCATCCCGTCCGCTGCCCAGGAAAAACTCGTCCAGGGAAAACGTCCCTCCTCCCGGTTTTGAGAAACGGTCCAGACCCAGCCCCAGCCTGTCCAGCATAAAGGTGAGGCTCGACAGCCGTTCTTCGGCGCCGGGCGCGCCGGGCTGCTCCTTCATGTACTCTTCCATGCGCGCAGTGAGAGAGGTGAACAATGTCTGAACCGAAGGCGAGGCAGACAGGTCCTTCAGCACCGGCATCGCCATCGAGATATTACTTCCAAGGGTGCGAAGATCATCCAGGGGAAGAAAGAGCATGCCGTTTTTCTGGAAGAACGGAAGGCCGTTTGGATAGAAGACCTCATGAAACATATCTTTCCGTTTCTGAAGGCGGGCGAAAAGTTCCCGGCCGAAACGACCCGCCTTATCCGGATCATCGCTTTCCACAACGATGACAATCTCCTCCGTATCGCCGAACTCCTGCCTGTATTCACGATAATCCCGGTGGAACTTGCTGTTCTTGGGCATCAGATCATCCCTGCCGGTGAGAAACTCCAGATTGTTTTTCGTGTACACAATGGAAAGCGCCGACAGGAGCAACGCCCCCAGCACTATGGCCAACGGATAGCGGGCGACGAAATCAAAAAAGCCTCCGCCCTTTCCTTTAATATTTTTCATAATTAAATAAACCCTCCTGATAAAAAGCGGCATGAGGTTAACATAGCCGTTACACGAAATCAACAGCTCCGCACCTCTTACCTGAAGCGCAACACCTTGAAACAACAGGGAAACATTGCAATAAAAATGAAAAGGGGTATACCTTTTAAGAAAAATGTGTTAGAAATTTTCGAAAATTTATCATAATGCCTATTTGCGTCCCAAGCAAAGGCGCCGATTTTTGTCTCTCCGGAGTTTACTGTAATGAAATCCTGCAAATACCCTATTTCACATGCATTAACATCCTTCAACGGCGCTCTGGCCGAAAGAACCGAACCCCGGAAACCGGACAAGCCAGGCGCCAAGGTTCACCGTCTCCCCGCCACCATCTGGAAAAAGAAGCCGGTGGAAGCCAAGAACCCCCTGGACGCGACCATCAGGCGGAGTTGTGAGTTTTTTTTCCGGGAGCAGGTTTCGGAAGGATACTGGTGGGCGGAACTGGAATCCAATGTGACCATAACCGCCGAGTATATCATGCTGTTCCATTTTCTTGGCATGGTTGACAAGGCGCGAGAAAAGAAACTCGCCAACTATATTCTCAGCAAACAGACCGAAGGTGGCTACTGGACCATATACTACGATGGTCCCGGCGATCTCTCCACTACGGTTGAGGCCTATTTCGCCCTGAAACTGGCGGGCTACTCATCCGACCATCCGGCAATGGAAAAGGCTCGCCTCTTCATCCTTGAAAACGGCGGCATCATTAAGACCCGGGTCTTCACCAAGATATTCCTGGCCCTCTTCGGCGAATTCGCCTGGTTCGGGGTGCCCTCCATGCCCATAGAGCTGGCGCTGGTTCCCAACTGGGCCTTCCTGAACATGTACGAGCTTTCCAGTTGGTCACGGGCGACCATCACTCCTCTCTCCATCGTGATGGCTACCCGTCCCGTCCGCAGGCTGCCGCCACGCGCCAGAGTCCAGGAACTCTATGTCCGTCCTCCCCGGCCCACGGACTACACATTTACCAAGGAAGAGGGCATTCTGACCTGGAAAAACTTCTTCATCGGCGTAGATCACATTCTGAAGATCTACGAACGGAGCCCCATAAGACCCCTGATGAAAAGAGCCATGTCCTTTGCCGAAAAATGGGTTCTGGATCACCAGGAATCATCAGGAGACTGGGGCGGTATTCAGCCCGCAATGCTCAATTCCATTCTCGCCCTTCACTGTCTCGGATATGCCAATGACCATCCCGTTATCCAGAAGGGCCTGGAGGCCCTGGCCAATTTCTGCATTGAAAGCGAAAACAGCATTGTCCTCCAGTCCTGCATCTCTCCCGTGTGGGATACCGCCCTGGCCCTCAAGGGTCTTATAGACGCGGGCGTACCCAATGATCACCCATCGCTGGTAAAGGCCACCCAGTGGCTCCTGGAACGGGAAGTGCGCAAGCCTGGTGACTGGAAGATCAAATGTCCGGACCTGGAACCCGGCGGCTGGGCATTCGAATTCCTCAACGACTGGTATCCGGACGTGGATGATTCCGGGATAGTCATGATGGCCATCAAGGATGTCAAGACCAAGAACGCCAAGGCCAAGGAAGACGCAATAAAACGGGGCGTCCGCTGGTGCCTGGGGATGCAGAGCAAGAACGGGGGATGGGGCGCTTTCGACAAGGACAACACCAAACATATTCTCAACAAGATCCCGTTCGCGGACCTTGAAGCGCTCATAGATCCGCCCACCGCGGACCTGACCGGCAGGATGCTGGAGCTTATGGGAACCTTCGACTATCCCAAAGATCATCTCGCCGCGGTTCGCGCCCTGGATTTCATCAAAAGGAATCAGGAGCCCGACGGCCCCTGGTGGGGACGCTGGGGCGTGAACTACATCTACGGCACGTGGTCCGTACTGTGCGGCCTTCAGGCCATAGGAGAGGACCCGGCGCAACCTTACATCAGAAAAGCCGTTAACTGGCTGAAGTCCAAGCAGAACCAGGACGGAGGATGGGGCGAAAGCTGTGAATCCTATAACGAACCCTCTCTTGCCGGCATAGGCGAAACCACTCCTTCCCAGACCGCATGGGCTCTTTTGGCGCTCATGGCCGCCGGAGAAGAGAGATCGGCTTCGGTCTCAGACGGCATCCAGTATCTCATCAGAAACCAGAAGCCGGACGGAACCTGGGATGAAGATTATTTTACAGGAACCGGTTTCCCCAAGTATTTCATGATCAAATACCACATCTACCGCAACTGTTTCCCTCTGATGGCCCTTGGCAAATACAGAACCCTTCTGGGCGAAAACTACTGACAACCCGCCTCTCTTCTTCATGGGACGCCGTTCCAGGCAAAGAGAGGCATTTCATCTATGAAAAAAGTATTCATAACCGGAGCGACCGGTTTTATAGGAGCAACCCTGGCGCGGGAGCTAATCCAGGAAGGATGCGAGGTCAAGGCCCTGGTAAGGCCGGGGTCGGTCAGGACAAACCTGTCGGGACTTCCCATCCAATTACACGAAGGGGATCTCCGTGACGCGGAATCCCTTGAAAAGGGCCTTGAGGGGTGCGACACCCTGTTCCATGCCGCGGCGGATTACCGCCTCTGGACAAGAACCCCGGAGGGCATGTATGACGTGAATGTGGGAGGCACCCGCGCCATCCTCGAAGCGGCCCTGAAGCGCAACCTGTCGCGAGTCGTATACACCAGCAGCGTCGGAACCCTCGGCAACCCCGGCGATGGTACTCCGGGAACCGAAGATACCCCCGTTTCTTTCAGGGAGATGGTGGGCCATTACAAAAAGAGCAAGTTTCTGGCCGAGCGAGAAGCGGAAAAATTCATCCAGCGAGGCCTTCCACTGGTCATTGTAAACCCGTCGACCCCCGTGGGCAGGCTGGATATCAAACCGACTCCCACCGGCAAAATCATCGTCGACTTCCTTAACCGCAGGATGCCCGCCTATCTTGACACAGGCCTCAACCTCATCGACGTGGAGGACTGCGCTAAGGGCCACATCCTCGCCGCCCGCTGCGGACGGACAGGAGAAAAGTACATCCTCGGCAACCAGAACCTGACCCTGCGTGATATTTTTTCCCTTCTGGAAGAGATATCAGGGGTACGGGCCCCTCGCGTCAGACTTCCATACACGCCCATCCTTCTGGCTGCATACGCCAACGAGGCGATTTCGCGGGTCACGGGCAGGGAACCTCTCATACCGCTCGCGGGAGTGCGCATGGCGGGCAAGCTGATGTATTTTGAACCATCAAAAGCGATCCGGGAACTGGGACTCCCCCAGCAACCGGTAAAAGCAGCGCTGGAAAAAGCCGTGGAATGGTTTCGGGCAGAGGGTTACGTACGAGCCTGACGCCATGGAGCTCCGGCCGAAGATTCATGCGGCGCGATTCATCAAACATGCAATTACGGGGGTCACACATGTACCCACTCCTTCAAAATATCAATGGTCCCGAAGACCTGAAACAACTGAAAGAGGATGAGCTTCCCCTCCTGGGAGAGGAAATCCGTCGTTTTCTTCTGGATACGGTTTCTAAAACCGGGGGTCATCTGGCCTCCAATCTCGGTTGTGTAGAATTGACCATAGCCCTCCATTACTGTTTTGATTCGCCGTCCGACAGGATCATCTGGGACGTGGGTCATCAGGCATATACCCACAAGATCCTTACAGGCCGCAGGGACGTGTTTCACACGCAGCGCCGCTACAAGGGAATCAGCGGTTTCCCGAAGAGAACCGAATCCCCCCACGACGCCTTCGGCGCGGGTCATTCCTCCACTTCCATATCAGCGGGGCTGGGCATGGCCGCTGCCAACAGCCTGAACGGGAAAGACGCCAAGGTGATAGCCATTATCGGAGACGGCTCGCTTACGGGAGGCATGGCCTTCGAGGCCCTCAACCAGGCAGGTCACCTGAGAAAGAACCTGATCGTCATCCTCAACGACAATGAAATGTCCATCTCGAAGAATGTGGGCGCTTTCTCATCCTTCATATCACGAAAACTGACCGGCAAGTATTTCCGGGAACTGAAAAGAGAGATGCAGTCTCTCATCAAGGGCATACCGGCCATCGGAGGCAATATCCTCCATTTTGCCCGCAAGGCGGAAAACTCCCTGAAGGGCTTCCTTACACCCGGAACACTTTTCGAAGCGCTGGGATTCGATTATGTGGGACCCATCCAGGGACACGACCTGCGGCAGTTGACCGAATTGTTCCGGAGCTGCAAAGGTGTTGAAGGCCCCATCCTCATCCATGTAATGACCACCAAGGGAAAGGGATACCCACCCGCGGAAGAGACTCCGGATATCTTCCATGGAGTCGGTCCTTTTGATGTCTCCACCGGGACCGTCAAGGCAGGCAAGGGCGCCCCCCCCTCCTTCACGTCCGTGTTCGGCCGGACAATGGTTAAACTGGGCGAGATGGATGAAAAAATCATCGCCGTTACCGCGGCAATGCCCGACGGCACCGGGCTCACGCCTTTCGCCAAGGCCTTTCCCAACCGTTTCTTCGATGTAGGTATCGCCGAACAGCACGCCCTTACCTTCTCAGCCGGACTGGCGGCGGAGGGTTTCCGGCCCGTGGCGGCCATCTACTCAACTTTCGCCCAGAGGGCCTATGACCAGATTTTTCACGATGTATGCCTGCAGAAACTGCCCGTGACCATGGCTCTTGACCGGGGCGGCCTGGTGGGTGACGACGGACCGACCCACCACGGCGTGTTTGATCTCTCCTTCCTGAGACACCTCCCCGAAATGACGGTAATGGCCCCCAAGGACGAAAACGAGCTCCAGCACATGCTGAAGACGGCCGTATACTCGGGACACCCTGTCGCCCTCCGTTATCCGAGGGGAGCGGGTCTCGGCGTTCCCATGGACACGGAACCGACCTCCATGGAGATCGGAAAGGGCGAAATCCTGGAAGAAGGAAACGACCTGGCAATCATAGCCATCGGTTCAACGGTCTTCCCCGCCCTCGAGGCCGGCCGCATGCTCGCCGCTGAAGGCATCCGCGCCACGGTTATAAACGCCCGTTTCGTGAAACCCCTGGACAAGGACCTGATCCTGGACGCCGCCTCACGAGCCGGCGCACTGCTGACAGTAGAGGAAAATGCTCTGGCCGGAGGCTTCGGCTCCGCAATCCTCGAACTCCTTGAGGCGTCTGGGATATCCGATGTAAGGGTAAAAAGGATCGGTATTCCGGACCGTTTCATCGAGCATGGCAGCCAGGCGCAGCTCCGCTCCGACCTGGGACTGGACGCAGCCGGCATTGCCTCATCGGCAAGAGAGTTTCTCACCCGGCGCGGCTTGAACGCTCCGGCGCTGACACGTATCAAGTAGGCTCCCCCTTCACCCCTGCTCACGCGAAAGGAAGAGTATTACCCATGCGTTTTCCCCTAAGACTGAATCTGGACCTGTCCAACTACATCATGCGGAACAAGTTTCGCGGGATAGAACAATTCCCTCTCGTTCTGATGCTGGAACCGACACACCTCTGCAATCTCTCCTGTTCAGGATGCGGACGCATCCGCGAATACGCCGACACACTCTCACTGGAAATGTCCCTGGACGAATGCCTTGGCTCCGTGGACGAATGCCCGGCGCCGGTCGTTACCATAACCGGGGGCGAGCCTCTACTCTACTCACATGTCTATGATCTGATTGAAGGGGTTCTGGCGCGAAAGAAGCACATCTACTTCTGCACCAACGGAATCCTCCTGGAGGAATCCCTGCCCAGGATGCGGCCCCATCCGAATTTCACCCTGAACATCCATATGGACGGCATGGAAGCGACCCATAACAGGATACTGGAGCACTCCGACGCCTTTGCCATCGCCCTGTCCGGGATACGCGCGGCCAAAAAGGCCGGCTTCCGGGTCTGGACCAACACCACCATTTTCAACGAAACGGATCTGCGAGAGATTGACGAGCTCTTCACCACTCTGGCGGATATCGGCGTAGACGGCTTTCTGGTGGCGCCTGGCTTCGATTACGAGGCGGTCGGCGAAAAACTCTTTTTGGAGCGCCGGGAGATCGAACGAAAATTCCGCGATGTGTTCGAGATGAGCAAGAGGCACAGGATTCTCTCAACCCCGATGTATCTGCGCTTTCTCATGGGGGACAAAAAGCTGGAGTGCACGCCTTGGGGCAATCCCACCCGGAATCCAATGGGATGGAAGGCCCCCTGCTACCTGATTACCGACACCCATTACACAACCTACCGGGAGATGATGGAAAAGACCCAATGGGAAAAGTACGGCGTGGGAAAGGACGAACGCTGCGCCCAGTGCATGATGCATTGCGGATTTGAGCCTTCAGTGGTAAGGGAACTGGGGAAAAACTGGCGGGACATGTGGGAGATGATAGTCTGGAATCTGCGGTAACCCCCTCCACGTACAAAACAGGAACAGAAAAAACCGGGCCTGATTGCTTTCAAGGTCCGGTTTTTTCGTATATTCCTTACGACATGACGCCGTGCTATTTCGAACCTTCAGTGTCAAATTTCTGCAAAGGGCTCCCCTCCACCAGCCGCGCGCGGCCGGCGGCCTGATCCCAGAGCGTCAGATACCCCTTCCAACCCTTCTTGTTCAGTAGTTCCCGGATATGCCCGACAACAACCGGATCAGGGGAGGAATGGAAGGCGTTGTACCCCGAGTAACCACCGGGAGGCACGAGCCTGTATGCGCCGAAACCGAAACTCTCGGTCCGTTTCACAAGAAGGGGGACCCCATCCGGCCAGTGATGCTCTTCCAGCCTGGTCCATCCGCAGACCGGGCACATGACCCGGCGCGCGCTGTTGTCTACCCATCGCTCGGTGTCGATACGCGCATACTCAAACCCGCACTGACTGCATTTTTCATGCATTTCAGACAAGTTTTGCATAGAAAAGAACTCCTTTGTATGTAGTGGGGATCAACGACCGGATACATGCGCGCAAAGTCAAACCGGAGGTTGCGAGCCGCCCTTGCGCAACGTGGAGAGGAAAACGGCATTCCAGTCAACGAGATATATATAGACGATTTTTAGAGTGATGCAATTCTTTTTGACCCGAACGTGGACCTTGTGCTAAAGGATGAGGAGAACATTCAGGAGAAACGCCATGAAACTGGAAGAGTTCTGCAAGATGCTACACAACTCGCTGTCCGCCGAAAAATCCAACGAAGGCAGACTGGAAACAGCGGTAAAGTTCACGGCAAAGGCATTCTCGGTTAATCAGGATGAAGTGGCCGTTTTTCTGCTCGATTCCAGTGGTGAGGCCCTCCATTTCGCCTGGCCGCTGCGTCTCAGGGACGCGGGAGTAGTGCCGGTTTCCGCCGCCAATCCCCTGGTGGCCAAGACGGCGCGGGAGAAAAAGGGCTTCCTGAACAACTCTTTCGCGGTCACGCCCCACGCATCCTTCTTTGAGCTGTTTCACGGCAATGCCCCCCGGCCTCTGCCCATCCAGAAGATCATGAGCGTCCCGCTGATCCGCGCCGGTCAGGTCACTGGTGTTGTACAGGTCTCACGAAAAGCCCCCGATATGGCAAGCGCCGGCCCCGACTTTTCCAGGAACGAACTGCTTGCTCTGGAAAGGATCGCCTCAATCATCGGCGATTTTCTGAGCAGGGATTAGCGGGAGGAGACCATATCCTGGCCAGGATTACCCTCGAACGAGATCACTCCCCGTCCCTATCTTTAAGCCGGGCCGCGATAGCCTCCGCTTCCAGCCGGACCTCTCCCTGCACCCCGCTGGCCATCTCCTTGAAGACCGCGGCCCCCTTCTCCAGTTCGTCCTCGCCGATAATGAGAGTAAATCCGGCCCGCAGCTTGTCAGCACGTCTCAGCTGACTCTTCAGACTCTTTCCCTCATAGTCCATCTCCACATACACGCCCATGCGCTGCAAGCGGCACATGAGGACAAATGCCGCGTCGCCGGCGGCTTCGCCATGGTATGCGATGAACAGGTCAGGACGCTTTTCCAGCCCTTGTCCGTCAAGGAGCAGGACAACCCTCTCCACCCCGAGGGCGAAACCGATGCCGGGAAGGTCAGGGCCACCCAGCTCCTGGATAAGACGGTCGTACCGTCCACCCGCGGCAACGGCGCTCTGTGATCCGAGAAGACCGGTTACAAGCTCGAATGTGGTGCGGGTGTAATAATCCAGTCCGCGAACCATACGCGGATTAATCTCGTAGGAGGTACCGGCCGAGTCCAGGTACTTCCTTGTGCGGTCGAAATGGTCTTCGCAACCAGCGCAAAGGTGATCAAGAACTGACGGAGCGCCCACAATCGCATCGCGGCATCCGTCCACCTTGCAGTCCAGCGCGCGGAGGGGGTTTGTTTCATACCTGCGCTTGCAGTCATCGCACAGAGAACCCAGCCGCTCGCGCAAAAAATCCCTGAGCGCCTTGCGATATCCGGGCCTGCACTCATGACAGCCCAGGGAATTTATCTGCAACCTGGGTTCGGTCAGCCCAAGCTCCTCGAAGAAGCGGCAGAGCATGCTCAATACCTGGGCATCGACCTTCGGATCGGAGACACCGGCAACCTCCACTCCTATCTGGTGGAATTGACGGTATCGCCCCTTCTGAGGCCTTTCATAACGGAACATCTGTCCCATGTAATACAGCTTGGCGACCGAGTCCGCCACGTGCATCTTATGTTCGATAAAGGCGCGGATTACACCCGCCGTTCCCTCAGGGCGAAGGGTAACGGCATTTCCTCCCTTGTCGGTGAACGAATACATCTCCTTTTCAACGATGTCGGTGGCGTCGCCTATGGAACGGGAAAACAGCTCCGTCTTCTCCATGACCGGAACCCTTATTTCAGAAAAACCACAGCTTTCAAAGACCCTCCGGGCGGTATTTTCCACATGCTGCCATTTCCTGACCTCATCCGGAAGAATGTCGTTAAACCCCTTTATTCCTGTCAGAGCCAATTTCGAAGTCCCTTCTCATCATCCCGCGGCCATGCAGTCAAACCGCCGATGATGTCCATGTTAATGTAACTGGTGTTGGTTTTTTCATGATCCGGCGCCGGCCGGCATGGCAAGGCTGATAAACAAAAGGAGGGCGGAGCAGAAAACCTGCTTCGCCCTTGCTTTTACCTCCAGGCGGAACTCGGCGCCTGAATCAGGCCCCCATGGGCAATTCCCGCGCCTAATCTTCGCTCATGGCGCGGAACACACTGTTTCTTCCACTGAATTTGCCCCTGTACATGGCCTTGTCGGCCACTTCCAGGAGTGACCGGGTGTCGTCGGGGAAACAGGCATATCCGATGCAGGCGGTGAGACGGATGTCATAACCGTCATCGGCGAGGAAGACGTGATTCTCGATGGTGCTTCTTATCCGTTCGGAAACTACTGATGCGCTCTCCGCGTCCGTCTCCACCAGTATGATGGTATATTCATCCCCTCCATAACGTATCACCAGATCCACGTCGCGCACCGAATTCTTCAAGAGTGAACCGATCTCTCCCAGAACCCGGCTACCGATGAGGTGGCCGTAGGTATCGTTCACTCCCTTGAACAGGTCCAGGTCGATAAAGAGAAGCGCCACGCTTGAACCGTAACGCTCGGCCCGCTTCAGCTCCCTTTCAAGGGCGAGGTCCAGGTAGCGGTAGTTGAAGAGCCCGGTAAGCTCGTCGATATAGAGAAGATTCCGGGCGGAAGCAAAGCGTGCGGCGTTTTCGAATGCTAGTGAGGCCTGATCCTGCAGAAAGAGGAGGTTCTTCAGGTTCGTCTCTTGCGGCAGAGACCCTCCATCGGGATTGAAGATAGCCACCACGCCATGAAGACCGGTCTTGGACCTGATGGAGAAAATCAGGACCTCATCCAGGCCGGGAGGAATCCCCTCGCCTGGAAAGGACTCGTTCACGGAAAGACACATCACCTTCCTTCGCACCACGGATTCACGGAGTGATCCGATATTGCACGAAAGGAGCATCTCTCCTAATCGCATCCCATCCTGGATCCCGAACCCCCGGATATCCCTGAGGACGAGGGCGCCGTCATCATCGGGAAATATTCCCAACGCCCTGTCAGTGCAGAGTTCCTTGGCGAATGAATCGACAACCAGGGTGCCGAGGCGCTCCATCTCCAGGCAGTTGGAAATAGTCTGGCCCACCTGAAAAAGGTGGAGCAGATTTTTCAGTTCGATATTCTCGTTCAGAAGCCTGCGTTGCTCCATGCACAAAGCAACGGTGTGGCGGAACTCGTCGTGGTTTACCGGCTTCAACAAGTAATCCCTTGCCCCGTTTTTCAGGGCGTGAATGGCGGATTCAATGTTGGTGTTACCGGTTACCATTATGACATCTATGTCGGGATCGTGTCTTTTGACGAGAAAAAGCAGATCCATGCCGCTTTGCCCGGGCATGACCAGGTCTGTTACGATCAGGTGATACTCCGAGTTCCGGAGACTCTCCATTGCTTCATCAACCGTGGTGGCCGTATGGACCTCGTACCCTTCACCGCTCAACAGGTGGCAGTACATCTCCCGGAAAAACCGGTCGTCCTCAACGACGAGAATCTTTTCCATAGCCATTCGGCCTCTCCGCGAACACTCATGGAGCCTTTGATAAATTGAGGGAAATACCGTAAGAGGTTCTGAAAATAGCAAAGAAGGCGGAATCTTGTCAATTGAAATGGCCGCCCTCTCTGAATGTATGGACCCGCCAATTCCCGCCTTCGATGGTTACTGTAATGGTACCGTGCTCATCGGTGCGATAAACACGCGCGCCTCGTCTCCGCAGACGCCTAAGGGTTTCCGGAGAAGGGAGGCGGAAGCGGTTGTCATGCCCAACGCTAATGAGTAAGCACTGGGGAGACGCCGCATCCAGGAAAGCCTCTGATGAAGAAGACCTGCTCCCGTGATGCGCCACCTTCAGTATAGTGCAGCGCAGGGACAACGGATCGGCCAGCAACCTTTCTTCAGCATCGGAGCCGATATCGCCTGTAAAGAGAATGGCAACGCCTTCAAACCTGAGGTTCAACACAAGGGATGAATCATTGAGATCCGCGTCTGACTCATGAAGTATATCAGGGGCAAGTGGCTCAACAAGGGCGCTTCCTATATTGATAGCTCCGGTGGAAGAGTCGATGCGGCGCACCTTTACCCCCTTTTCAGAAAGGACGCGCTTGAGCCGCTGATAGTCATCCCCGCCGTCATTGACGCCGCTCTCCCAAAACTCTCCGATGCTGAACGCCTCCGCCAGAAAAACAAGCCCTTTCAGGTGATCCGGATGGGGATGGCTAAGCACCATATAATCCAGGCGATGGATCCCCCGGCGCCACAGGGCCGGCGCCAGAACCATTTTCCCCGGATCCAGAGCGACTTCCCTGTAGCTTCCACCTCCGTCAATCAACATCCTCTTCCCGTCCGGAAACGTCAAAAGGGACGATTCGCCCTGACCGACACTGAAAAAATCGAGTCTCAGCTTCCCCGCGGCGCCATCCCAGAAGGGAACCCGCGACACAGCAAACAAGAGAACCAGGGTGCAGCAAGAGACCCTGCGTGTCATTTTCCAGGGAACGAAAGTAATCACCATCATAAACAGAAGCGCACCGGCCAGATCGAAGCGGGTACTCCTCCAGACAGGAAGGAGCGGAATTCCGTCAAGGGCCAGGAGGATTGAAGTGGAGAGCTTCACGAGAAAAGCGGCGATCTTGAGAAGGATCCCACCCAGAGGAGGTAAAAGATAGAGGCAGGCAAGCGACGAAAATCCGGCCACAACCGCGCCGTACCCCAGTATGGGAACGATAAGGAAATTGGCAATGAGCCCCGTGAGAGTGACACGGTGGAAATGAAAGGAGACCGGCACAATCGTAGTCGCGGTGGCCGAGACGGAAACCATGAAAAAAAGGAGCAGCCAGTGAAGCGGGCCCTTGCCCACAGCATCAAAGGGCGCCGTAAGGAGGGGAGTCAGGACAATGATTCCCCATATGGCGAAAAATGAAAGCTGAAAGGATATATCGAAGAGAGAGACGGGAGAAAAAATAAGGATAAGAAATGCGGCCAGGATAAGGGAATTCAGGGGGGCCGTTTCACGACCAAGAAGGAGCGCGGCAATATAGGCGCATATCATGACAACAGAGCGTACGGTGGCCGGAGCAGCGCCGGAGAGTAAGAGATAAAAAATAAGAACCGGAATAGTCAGAAGCAGGATCAATCGCCGAAGACAGAGATGAAGCAGGAGAAAACGACTCCGGCGCGCCGCCGCGAAAGCCAGATGGTAAAGGAAAAACGCGATAACGCCCACGTGAAAACCGGAGATGGAAAGTATGTGGCTGACCCCGGTGCGGGTGAATAGCTCACGAATTCCCTCCGGAATGGCGCCCGACTCTCCGATGATCAGCGCCCGAATCACCGCCCCCTCTTCTCCCGGAACGATCGCGCCTATTCGTTTCCCCATATGCAGCGCGATGCGGTCCACATGGCGACAAAGTGGTGAAGCGGCGCCTCCCCTGATCAATATGACGTCTTCCGCGGACCCAACGAATGCCGTTGCGTGGATATCCCGTAAGGCGAGATATCTTTCGTAGTCAAACTCTCCCGGCGTTCCGAAATTCCTGGGTCTCCGGATACGGGAAACAAACCTCACCAGGTCTCCGGCAAGCAGCTCCGGCCTCCCTTCACCCACGTATAAAAGGATCCTGCCGCTGACACGGAGCGAAGTTTTACCACGGAAAATCCTGTTGCAACGCACCATGAGACGGCACCCCGTTTCCCTCCACTCCGGGCGGCCGTCGATCATACCTTCAATGGCAAGAGGCTCTCCACCTGCATGGCTCACAATAGAATCCGGTGGGAAAACGGGCTTGAGATATGGTCGAGGAGACAGATTTCCCCAGACAAAGAAACAGACAGCCAGCGCCCCCTGGAAAACGGCCCGCCTGGCAAACAGCGCGGCAATGGAAGTAAGCGCCAGGAAAAGCGGAAGCGAATAAAGGGGCAAGAAGAATTCCTCGATACAGGCCGAGGATATTCCGGCAATCATCGAAAAAAGGGGTAACGCAAGAGGATAGGGAGACATGACGTGATAATATCATCATGAAAATATTTTTTCTGAAATTATTTCAACCCAATCATCTCTTCACGACTTTCACCCTATGTGATATACAAGTGGACAGCAACAGCGCCGGAAGCAAGCGCCACCATCTCTCGCCCCCAGATCCCACTTTAACAGAGGAGAAACAGTTGGAGATTCAGATGGAAGTACTTCATATTCTGCATGTGTGCGCCGAGATCGAGTCAACGATGGCGCAGATATACGAATTCTTCACCATAGCCTACCCAAACAACCCGGAGATTACCCGCCTGTTCGAGAAAACCGCGGCCGAAGAACGAAACCACGAATACCAGTTCAAGTTCGCCATAAAAACCTGCGGCCACATGATCACTGATTTTAATGTGTCCCGGCAAGAAGCTGAAAGACACCTTGTCCATGCCCGGAGTATCCTGCTTCAGGTCCGGCAAAGAACCCCGACCGTTGAAGAAGCCCTGCGCATGTCCATTAACTGCGAGACCATCTTCAACCAGTTCCATATGGATACCGCGGTCAGGTTTTCCAACACAGCCGGCGCATCCCTGTTCAAGGCCATGATGGCAGCCGATGAAGAACATGCCTCGTCCCTGGAAAAGGCCCTTGCCAAACTGAAGGAAAACGCCTGAATTTTCTTCAGGACGCAAAAAGGCCGCTCGAAAAGAGCGGCCTTTTTTATTCAGATATCACGATGATTCCCTTTATTCAGGATTCCTCGCCGTAATAATCGTCTTCATCATCAAAATCGGCATCGGAAGCTGAAAAGAAATCTTCATCCTCCCCCTCTTCACCCTCATCATCGGAAACATATTGATCAGGCGGAAAGTCATCTTCCTGGCTTATTGCCTCAAACCGCGCAAGCAGATCTTTGTCCGTACAGAATCGGCCGTCTTTCTTGCCACATTTGTTCTTCATGCACAGATCAAATAGCTGGATCTCGCTGCACAATCTCCTTGGACACTCACCCGCCGACATAGTCTTTCCGTTCCCCTTCCGCTCCCCGCGGGCGATTGGCCCGTAGAAGGTTCTAATTATCGTTAATCAGTTCCAATGCTTTTGCCACATCCTCGCGGCACCCAATGAAGACCGGGGCTCGCTGATCGAAACATCCCGGAACCATGTCCAGAATCGGCATGGCGCCGTTACTGGCGGCGCCTCCCGCCTCTTCCACCAGATACGCCATGGGGTTGAGTTCGAAGAGGAGCCTCAGTTTTCCTTCCGGAGAATTGTTAAGGGCCGGATACATGAACAGCCCCTTTCCCTTCATCAGAATCTGGTTGATATCCGGGACAAATCCACCTGAATAGCGAAGCTTGGAACCCTTGGCTTCCAGATAGCGGACGAATCTCTCCACTCCCTCGCTGTATTTGTTCCGCTGGCCTCCGGGAGCATAGATATTTCCTGACGGTTGCATGGTGATGTTCTCACGGGTAAGGGTATATTCCATGAGATGATTCATGGTGAATTCATGAACGCCCTTCCCGACTGAATAAACCAGCGACACCCGCGGACCATACAAGATATACATGGCCGCGACCTGCCTGCGGCCGGGCTGGAGGAGGTCGGAACCCGAATGGATGGACACGATGGTTCCCACGGCCAGATTGACATCAACGAGGGAAGAGCCGTCAAGGGGATCATAGGCCACTGAATAGAGCCCGTTCCCGGCCGGTTTCACCGACAGGACATCGTCCATCTCCTCGGAAAGGATTGAACTTACAACCCCTGAGTGGATCAGCCTCTTTCTTATTATTCGATCCGACAAGACATCGAGGGCGAGCTGCTCTTCACCGTACAGATTTGAAGTTCCGGCGACACCCAGGTCACCGGTGCGAACGGCGTTGATAACATACTTTCCTGCTTCGGCTATCTCGCAGATGAGGTGGATGAGGTTGTCACAGATATTCTGCTCCCGCAGGTGACGACGGAGGTCAATCTGGAACTTGGTCGAGCCGGCTTCATGTGGCATGTCATACTCCGAAAACCGGGCCGGATGGCCCTTGAATTCGTTACAGAGTAAAGCAATTGCCCCTTCAAGGCAAGTGAAAATTGGCGCGAAACGGGGGTTCACGGCAACGCGGGGGGAAGGCGCGGACAGTCTCGCGCCAGAGAGTTTAGTCAGAGCACATTATTGTCGATCATGACAATCAGACGACAACGGATAGGCTTACTGCAGCATGAATGTCTCGTACTCTAGATCGCGGAAGTCCCTGTCCAGGAGCAGCATGCCGCTCAAGATCACGATGCAGAGGGAGACGGCGAAACCGTATCCGTAAAAATAGGGACCCATTCGGATGGAG
>CAZFCG010000016.1:0-53084 GCA_964517595.1 uncultured Geobacter sp.
GAGAGATAGGGATTCGAACCCTAGGAACGGCAAGCCGTTCAACAGATTTCGAGTCTGCCGCCTTCGACCTCTCGGCCATCTCTCCTTGATGCCCGCGCATTATCATGGAATAGTTCTGGATTGTCAAGGAGCAAGGCGCCTCAATTGGCTTGCCCGTAAAGTTCCGCATGGTAGGAACTGCGCACGTAGGGGCCGCTTTCCACATGCAGGAATCCCATGGACATGGCCTTTTCCCGGTAACGGTCAAACGTCTCCGGCTGAATATATTCCCGGACAGGGTGATGTTGTTTGCCGGGCGCCAGATACTGGCCGATGCTCAGGTAATCGCATCTGTTTTCCAGGAGATCGCTGAATACTCTGAAGACCTCTTCTTCTTCTTCACCCATCCCGAGCATGATCCCTGACTTTGTCCTCAAAGAACTTTCCATCTCCTTTGCCGCGCCGAGAAGCGCCAGTGAACGTCTGTAATCCGCGCCGGCCCGGATGTGGTAGAGGCGGGGGACAGTTTCCAGGTTGTGGCCGAGGATGTCCGGACACGCTGAAACTACGGTTTTAAGGCTGCTCAGCTTTCCTCCGAAATCGGGGATCAGGAGTTCGATCGCCGTTTTCGGGGATGCTGCCCTTATGGCCCTTACCGTGTCGGAAAAGAAGGACGCTCCGCCGTCCGGAAGATCGTCTCGAGTCGGGCTGGTTATTACGGCGTGGCGAAGTCCCAGCCGTTGGATGGCCTCAGCGACTCGCGCCGGTTCACCCGGGTCGGGAGGGAGAGGAGTCCTTTTGGCGACATTGCAGAAGGAGCACATGCGGGTGCAGACAACGCCCAGAATAAGAAAGGTCGCCTGTCCTCTTCCGTAGCATTCCGATATGTTGGGGCAATGGGCCTCCTTGCAGACGGTCCGCAGCCCCAGGCCAGCCAGGAGAGTTTCCATGTCACTGTGGACGGAAAGGGTTATTTTCTTTCTGAGCCATGGAGGCCGGCGCGCCGGGCTCATAATTCCTCCATGCCAAGATTCCATGTGGCCGAGAGATACTTGCGTTTCAGCAGAATGGCGGCTTGCTCATTTTCGGCATCGCTGGGGACGCAGGCGCTGAGTCGTATACCGAGATTCTCCTCGAAGGATGAAACAAGACAAGACTTTATCAACGAAATTTCCATGTCCGGCATAAGGTCCGAAAGAGACACGGCCCACTTATCCGGGGACGGGGGTTCAACCCGCAGGAATGGGGTAATGCGGGATAGGCTGCCGCTGAGGGGTATGGAACCGTGCTGGAAGATGATACCCCGGGCGCGGCGCTGGGCGTTTCCTCCCAGCTTGCGGCCCTTTACCGTTATGTCGTATTCCTCACGGCCGGCAAAGCAGAGCGGGGTCCTTTGACCGTGCCGCGTGCCTTGCGGAGAGGAATCAACGGCAAAGGACGGTGAGAGCGATAGCTTTCGGTAGGCCAGCAGCAGGAAGCCGCACAGTTTCCTGTAGGACTCCTTGACGCCGCATACCCCGTCAATATGCTCCGGAGCGCAGATGATGCTGTAGGTCAGTTCGTCCGCGTGGAAGATGCAACCGCCCCCCGTTATCCGCCTCACAACGGCGATACCCTCACTTGCGCACCTCTCCAGGTGCAGCACATCGGCCGCCTGCTGGAATTTGCCCACGGAAAAGGAGGGCGGCGCCCACCCGTAGAGACGGAGCACGGGTCTCGAATGCGCCGGGTCAAAACAGGTGAGAAGAGATTCGTCAAGCGCCATGTTGGCCGGTCCGTCCAGGGGGCCGGTGTCGATGAGGCGCCATGTGCCGGACTTAGTTTTCATGATTTTATACTCTGAAAGGCGCGATTCTGGTGAGTTTGCGTCAGGTCCGTGGACAGGCGGAACACGGACAAGGCGCTTGCGTATCCGTTGTGGACATGGAGGAGCAAAAGTGTTTGGTTTACCCCAGCTCCCGCACGTAATCATCATATTCAGTCCGGGAGAGAAGCGCTTTCAGCTCTTCCGGCGCGTATACTTCCAGACGGAGCAGCCACCCTTCATCCTCCGGTGATTGGTTGATGATCTCCGGCGTGTTGTCGAGGTTCTTGTTTGCCTCCGCCACCTTCCCGGAGATGGGAGCATGGATGTCGCTGGCAGCCTTTTCGGATTCGATGGTACAGAGGATTTCAGACTGGCGAACCTCCCTGCCGGTTACGGGGAGATCCACATAGGTGATGTTTCCCAGCAGGTCCGCCGCGTAGGCGGTAATGCCCACGACTCCGGCTGAGCCGTTTATGCGTATCCATTCGTGTTCTTTGGTGAAATAGGTACCCATCTTTCCTCCACTCTTCATGGGGTGCGTGGCGAATACGCGAGTCGGTTATAAAATACTCGCGAAGCATGGTGGCGCTTTTCAGTGGCGCCACGGAATATTCGGCGCCTGGGATGGATTCGGGATATGGTCGGTAATGGAAAAACAAAAGGGAAAAGTCCGGAAAGCCGACAGGGAGGCCGACCCTTGCCAGCCTCCCTGTGATGACTGTTGAGGGGATCAAATCCCTCTTTTTGGAAAAAGGAAAGTCTAATCGACCTTCAGCGGTACAAACAGCGCCGACTCTCCCCTGCGTACAAGGAAGGGGACGGTAGCGCCCTTTTTCAGCGAAGAAATGACCTTTGCATATTCAGCGCTGTTTTTAATAGGGGTTGATCCAATCTGCTTGATGATGTCCCCCTGGGACAAGCCGGCTTCGTCAGCCGAACTGCCGGATTTTACCTCCATTATGACGACGCCTGATGTCTCGTTTGTTCTCAGGCGGGAGGCCATGTCCTTGGTAAGGTCGGAGACAACGATGCCGAGTTTCTGCTGAACGGCGGCCGCCTTCTTAGCGGGCGCTCCGCTGTCGGTCATGCGCTCGACGACAACTGTTTTATGAATGGTTTTGCCGCCTCGCAACACCTTGATGGACGCTCTCTTGCCTACCGGCGTGACGGCGGCGATTCGAGGAAGGTCGTGCATGTCCTTGATGGTCTTGCCGTCGAATTCAAGAATGATGTCGCCGACCTTCAGGCCGGCTTTTTCCGCCGGGCTGCCTTTGATAATTTCCGTGATGAGAGCGCCGCTCTCACCTTCCATGCCGAAAGACGCGGCCAGTTCGGGGGTGACCGGCTGGACGCTGACGCCGAGCCATCCTCTTGTAACCCTGCCGGTCTCCTTGAGTTGGGTCAGAACCGCCTTTGCCATGTTGATGGGGATGGCAAAACCGATCCCCTGTCCGCCCGCGACGATGGCGGTATTGATACCTATGACCTCACCTCTCGCGTTGAATAAAGGTCCGCCGGAATTTCCGGGATTGATGGATGCGTCAGTCTGGAGAAAGTCGTCGTAGGGGCCGCTTCCTATCCATCTCCCCTTGGCGCTGATGATTCCGGCCGTCACGGTCTGCGCCAGGCCGAAGGGGTTGCCGATTGCCATCACCCACTCCCCCACTTCCAAGGCGTCACTGTCTCCCAGGGGCGCAACGGGAAGGGTTTCCCTGGTGTCGATCATTATCAGAGCCAGGTCCAGTTTTTCGTCGGTCCCCTTTATCTGTCCCTTGAATTCGCGGCCGTCTGAAAGCTTGACCTTGATCTCGTCGGCCCCCGCGACCACGTGGTTGTTGGTGAAGATGTAGCCGTCTCCAATGCTGAATCCCGAGCCTTGTCCCTTCTGTTTGAAGGGCCTCCTGGGCGCGTCCCTGAAAAATCTCTCGAAAAAGTCCTCGAACATGTCATTGCCAAACGGATTTGCCTGCTGACGTCTCGATGGCTGCTGGCGACCGACGACCTTTGTCGTGCTGATGTTGACCACCGCCGGTTTCAGATTCTTCGCCAACTCGACGAAATCAGGAGGAGCGGTCCTGGCTTCGGCATGAACGGCGGGAAGGAGTGGAATACAGACGGCCAGTAAGACGGCGGCAAAACGGAAGAATTCCTTGCGCATGAGATACCCCCAACTCTTTAATCAGGCAATACTGCCCGCATAACTGTAATAACGTGAGATATTTTTGTCAACCTGGCGATGGTGTCCGAAATGGATAAGTCTTCTTGTCAAGGGATCGGAAAATGGATGCTTATGGTGGGGAGGGAATGTCTGGCTGCCGGAAGAGAATGGAGAGCCCCTGCCTTGTCGGGCAGGGGCTCTCCTCTATTCACGCTTTATTCATGAAGATGGGTCCCATATGCGGGATTGCTATTCCTCCTTGAGGATATAACCGACGCCCCGCACCGTATGGATCAACTTCTTGTCGGCGTCCCGATCAATCTTCTTGCGAAGATAGTTCACGTAGACATCAATGATATTTGTAAAGCTGTCGAAGATATAATCCCAGACGTTTTCAGCTATGGTCGTCCGGGTCAGAACCTGGTTCGGATTGCGCATGAAGAATTCGAGGAGCGAGTATTCTTTTGCGGTAAGGTCAATCTCCTTGTCTTTGCGCCACACCTTATGGGTTACCGGGTCGAGACGAAGGTCGGCAAAGCGGATCTCCGCGCCCCGCTCCTGTTCGGACCTCCGGAGAAGGGCCCTTGCTCGCGCCAGGAGCTCGGCAAAGGCGAAGGGCTTGGTCAGATAATCGTCAGAGCCGGAGTTGAGGCCGGCTACGATGTCCTCAACGGTATCCTTTGCCGTCAGCATCAGCACCGGTGTGAGCAGTTTCCTGGCCCGCAGCTCCTTAACTACCGAAAGACCGTCCTTTTTGGGAAGCATGACGTCGAGAATCACGAGGCTGTATGAACCATCCAGCGCCTTCTGCAGGCCTTCTTCGCCGTCATACGAAATTTCAACCTCGTACTTTTCTTCTTCAAGCCCGCGCTTTATGAAGCTTGCCACCTTTTTTTCGTCTTCAACCACCAGAATCTTCATTTGAGTCACCTCTTCGCGTTGTTAAATTCCGCTCTCAAGAGCTGAATATCAATAAAGCCTCTCGCAATAACAGCCGAGCCGGTCCACGGCGGGAAACGAGTTCGCCTTTTCGCGATATTCAATAAAACATCACTGCATTTCATGCAAATCTACCAGTCAATACTGAAGGTAGAGAGGATTCATGAAAATTCTTATATCACATTAAGATGCACATGCAATGAATAAATTGAAAGGCTGCAAGGAGAATTTTCGTGTTCCACCCGTGCGGTCGGGATACAAACCAGAAACCCTGAAGGGTATTTTAATGAAAATTGAACCCCATAATTGCCTGTTTGTCAAGGTTTTAATTGTAAATGTCTTTTTCTTCTGCTATTTATTTTGCCTCCCTGTTGCCGTAACAGCCTGATGTTACTTTCTGTTGCTCAAAATGACCGGAGACTGGTTTTTCTGAATATTTCGTAATAGTTGGAAAGGATAGATGAATGAAAAGAAAGTGGATTCAAGTTACCTGCCGGGTCCCGGCAGGGCTTGTCGATATGCTGGCTGAGTATTTGATAGAGCTGTCGAACAATGGCGTCGCCATAGATAACCTGAGACTTGACACCTTTTCCCTGGATTCAATCGAGGAGTCACCCGTTAAAACGGTAACGGCATTCTTCGCGGATGATGTGGACGTCGATGGCGGGATTCGGGAAATTGAATCATATCTCATGCAAATTACTAAAGGATATCCGGACTTCGAGTATGCTCCGCCTGCTCTTTCATCAATTACGGAAGAAGACTGGAGTTCCAACTGGAAGGAGCACTTCAAGCCCCTGCGCGTCGGCAGCCGTCTTGTTATCAAACCCACATGGGAGAGTTTTCCGGCAACCGCCGATGATATCATTCTTGAACTGGATCCCGGTATGGCCTTCGGTACCGGCGCCCATCCGACCACGGTGCTTTGCCTTTCCATGCTGGAAGAATATCTGACGTCCGCTATGAACAGTGGAGCAAAAACCTTTTCGGTCCTTGATGTGGGGACCGGTTCGGGTATACTCAGCATAGCTGCCGTCAAACTGGGGGCGGAGAGAGTTACGGCCATTGATATAGATCCGGAAGCGGTCCGGGTTGCTGAAGAAAACTGCCTGTTGAACAAGGTTGATTCCGCCGTCTCGGTTTCCGACGAGCCGCTTCAAGTTGTTCAGGGGTGTTTTGATATTGTCCTCGCCAATATCCTGGCTGAAGAACTGGTGCGGATGGCCCCTGAACTGGTGCGGAAGATGGCGCCGGGAGGGACGCTGATCCTTTCTGGCATACTGGTGGAAAAGGAAGAGCTGGTGCTTGACGGCTATGCTGGCTTTGACGTCACCCTTAGCGAGGTTGTGAGAGAACAGGAGTGGAGTTGCATCGTTTTTCGCGGGGAAGGGTGAATGAGGCGTTTTTTTATTGAAGAAAACGCCATTAATGATAACAGGGCGCTTGTGACCGGTAACCTTTTTTGTCACATGTCGCGGGCGTTGCGGCTGAAAATTGGCGCTATGGTTGTGCTGTGCGACGGCAAAGGGAGGCGGCACAAGGGTGAGATCGAAGCAGTTGCCAGAGATCACCTGATTGTCGGCATCAGGGAAACCACGCGGGAACCGGAAGCAGCCGTCGGGCCGATGGTCACTCTCTATCAGGGGCTTCCCAAGGGAAGCAAGATGGAATTTATCTTGCAGAAGTGTACCGAGTTGGGTGTGAACTCCATTGCGCCGTTCGTATCGCAACGCTCAGTGGCCAGGCTGCCGAAAGATCGAGAGAACGAGCGGATGGAGAGGTGGCGCCGGATCGTTATGGAAGCGGCGCGGCAGTCAGGCAGAACCACCATACCCGACTTGGCTCCGGTCGCGGATTTTTCAGATCTGTTCGTCAACGCCGACCAGGCGGTCAAACTCCTGCTGTGGGAGGAGGAAAGGTCCAACCGTCTCAGGTCTGTTCTTCATTCACTGCCCCTTCCGGAAAGTGTCGCATTGCTGGTGGGACCCGAAGGCGGGCTTTCCGAAAGGGAGGCGGAGGCCGCGGCGGACGCTGGCTTTATCCCCGTCACTCTTGGTGACAGAATTCTCAGGACCGAAACGGCGGGCATGGCCATCCTCGCGGTCCTGCAATTCTACTGGGGAGATATGGGTTGAAATGGAATAGAAGGAGGTTTCAGGCATGAAATGCCCAAAATGTGGTTACAACAGCTTCGAGTTTCTCGACGCTTGCAAGAAATGCGGAGCGGAATTCCTGTCTTTCAAGAAGACTCACCGCATTAATGCGGTAATACTTGCTCCGGCTGGAAGCCAGGTGGCTTCGGTCGCTCCCGTCCCTCCCGATTCGGCCGCGTCTCCGCTCAGTGGCGGTGATATGTCCGGAGAAGAGTTTTCCTGGGAGGCGCCGCTGGATCCACAGGGTGCGGCCGCCGGGTTTGAATCCGGCTATCAGGAAGATGCGGGTTCGGGAGCGCAAGACCAGGGTTTCAGCGGATTTTCCTTCTCAGACGATCCCGTTGGGAGCTCTTCCGAACAGCCGGCCCTCGCGGATGAGGGATTTGACGCCTTTTCGTTTGAGGAACCGGCCGGAGGGGATATAGAAACATCTCCTTTTGAGATGAAGCTGGAAGAACCGTCTTCAGCCATTGAAGACTACGAGAACATGATATCGCTTGACTCAGTCGTTGATACTGAGGCCGGAGCGCCGGAGGTGGCGGGACCGGCAACGAAGGGTGATTTTGAATTGGATGACTTTCCTTTCAGTCCGGAACCCGTTGATGAAGATATCTTCCCCACTGAGGAGAAGACCGTCGCGGAGCCGGTTCCTGAAAAGAAGAAAGAATCAAATCTCACTGATTTTGAAAAGGAATTCGAGCAGATATTTTCTTTCGGAGACGTCGAAGAAGACAGAAATCGGTAACTCCTAGTGAAGGGCCTTCAGCAGTTCTTTGCCGAACTCCCTTTTCCGCCATCCCCGCAGAGCGGTCACTGCGTCAAGCCCGGAGGGGTCCCGGGGGGACTCCTTCGCCAGAATCTCCAGCAAGGCGTTGTTTACCAGAATTCCCGCGTCTATCCCCAGCGCGAGAGACTTGATTTCTCGCCAGCGCTTCAGCTTCTTCAGCCTCTCGTCCTTTAGGGAATCCCTCTCGGGCCTTTCAGCCCGGGTGAAACCGGGAAGTAATTCTTCGGGGAGGTCGCAGGCGTCCGCGACTCCCTTCAGGATATCCCTGCCGTATCTTTCCACAAGTCGCGGGGTAAGGCCCGGAATACCCTGCAGGTCCTGGGGCTTCTTCGGTTTCTTTTCCGCGAGGGTTCGCAATGTTTCGTTGGATAAAACCTTAAAGGGGGGCCTGTCCGCGGCGCGCGCCCGAAGGTCGCGGAACCTGAGAAGCTCCTCAAGGACCGCCAGGGTGCGTGGCTCCATTTTGCTTGCCCCCTTGAAACGATAAAACAGTGGCTCTCCCTCCCTGTCTGCGGCCCGCACTTCGGACAGCAGGTCCGATTCCTCTTCGGCCCAGGCAAGCCTCCCTTTTTCCACCAGCTCCGCTTCCAGTTGCCGGTAGAGGGCGACAAGCAGCGAGGTATCTCCCGCGGCATAGGCAATCATTCCCGGATCAAGCGGCCGCTTGCTCCAGTCAGCCTTCTGATACCGCTTGTCAAGGTCTACCCCGAAGCGCTTCTTGAGAGCGGCGGCCAGGCCGACCTCTTTCTCTCCCAGCAGTTGGCATGCAATCATGGTGTCGAACAGGTTGCGAACCTCCAGCGAGAAATCCCGATGAAGGGATCGGATGTCATAATCCGCTCCGTGAAATACCTTGCGGATGCCCGGATCAGACAGGAGAAGACCAAGACTGGAGATTTCGGTCACAGCCAGGGGGTCCACCAGAAATACCGCCTTTTCCGTTGCAATCTGGATAAGGCAGACCTTCTCCCGGTAGTGATGGAGAGAGTCGGCTTCCAGGTCAAAGGCCAGCACCTTTTCGCCGGACAGCCGTCCGACCAGCCGATCAAGGTCCTTTGAATTATCGATCATCCCTGGTGTTTTCTGGCGCTGCTGTGTCATGTATCCCTTTCCCGCGGACGGGAACATTGTTCCCCCGCTGCCTTTCATTGATGTTCAACCAGATTGTAGGCGGTGGTCCTCTGGGCCGCGCAAAATCCCGCGGCTTCGATAATTTCCACCATTTCTTTCCTGCTCATGCGAAACGTACATCCGGCGGCGGCGACCACATTTTCTTCCAGCATGGTCCCGCCCATATCGTTTGCGCCGAAAAAGAGCGCGGTCTGGGCAAGTTTCGCTCCCTGGGTAACCCAGCTCGCCTGGATGTTAGGTATGTTGTCCAGGACGATCCGGGCCAGGGCCAGTACTTTCAGATATTCGACGCCGGTGGCCGCGGTTCCGCCCAGTTCGGTGTTTCCCGGCTGGTAGGACCAGGGGATGAAAGCGGTGAAGGACCCGCCGTCGTTCTGTATCTCCCTGACACGGAACAGATGTTCCACAATATCCTCCGGCCGTTCCCCGCAGCCGAACATCATGGTCGCTGTAGTCCGAAGCCCCTGTCTCGCGGCCTCCAGCATCACCTCCGACCAACCTTTCCATCCGATTTTGCGGGGCGAAATCTCATTTCTCACCCTGTCCACCAGGATTTCCGCCCCTCCCCCCGGAAGGGAGTCAAGGCCCGC
Organism: uncultured Geobacter sp.; assembly: GCA_964517595.1. Lineage (GTDB taxonomy): Bacteria > Desulfobacterota > Desulfuromonadia > Geobacterales > Geobacteraceae > RPRC01. The sequence goes on from CAZFCG010000016.1 coordinate 9,545, forward strand.
CCGATGGAGTCTGCGCAACGCGCCGGCCACCGTGATGCCCGAAACGTCGGCTATATGGCGGACCTCCGCTGGAGAGAGTGAATGAATGTGGATTCCCGGATAATGAGCCTTGATTTCCCTAAACAGGTCCTCAAAGTACTCTATTCCCAGGCCGGGATGAAGCCCTCCCTGCATCAGGAGCTGTGTTCCTCCCTGGTCCGCCATTTCTCCGACCTTGCGCAGGATCTCCTCCATGGTCAGCACATAGGCATCAGGAGCGCCCTGGTCACGGTAGAAGGCGCAGAAGCGGCATCGGGAAACGCAGACATTGGTGTAATTTACGTTCCGGTCAACCACGAAGGTTACCAGATCCTCCGGGTGGAGTCTCCGACGGATTCCGTCCGCGAGTCTACCGAGGGTCGTCAGTTCCGCATTCTGGAACAGAAACAGGGCATCTTTCCTGGTGAGAGGCCTGCCGGCTTCGATCTGGTCCACATCTGTCCTTGGGGATAGATTCAAGGAACTCTCCTGTTTCAGTCTGGCGCTATTGCCCCGTGATCAGAGGCGCCTGACTTCGTTATAGAAGGAATCCCGCTCCACCGGCGCCCGCCCGGCCGTGCGGATAAGGCGAAGAATGGAATCCCGGCCCATCCCGAGAGGAGAATCGGCGCCTGCCTCGTGCCCTATCTTTTCTTCAACCACCGTGCCGTCCAGGTCATTGGCGCCGAAGGTGAGCGCAACCTGGGCGATCTTTTCGCCGAGCATGACCCAGTATGCCTTGATATGCGTGAAGTTGTCCAGATAGAGGCGCGCGATGGCGATGGTTTTCAGGTCGTCAACCCCTCCGGTTTCCCTGATGCCTTCCTGTTTCAGGGGGGTATTTCCCGGCTGGAAGGGCAGGGCGACAAAGGCCTGGAATCCGCCGGTCCGGTCCTGGAGGTCACGGAGCCGGGACAGATGATCCACCCGGTCGGCATGGCTCTCCCGGTGGCCATAGAGCATGGTGGCATTGGCGCGAAGGCCGCACCCATGGGCAATCTCCATGATCTCCAGCCATCGCCGGCCCGTGATCTTGTTTCCGCAGAGATGGGTCCGCACCGACGGAGCGAAAATCTCAGCCCCGCCACCCGGCATGGAATCGAGGCCGGCCTCCCTGAGTCCTTGAAATACCTCTTGGGGGGAGAGTCCACTGATACTTGCCATGTGGTCGATCTCAACCGCTGTGAACGCCTTCAGGTGCAGCCGGGGGGAGACGGATTTTACGGTGCGCAGCATCTCCAGGTAGGCCTCGAAGGGAAGCGAGGGGTGGAGGCCGCCCACCATGTGGATTTCGGTGGCCCCCAGGCGCCATGCCTCTTCGGCCAGGGAGCGAATCTCCGCCATGCCCAGCATATACGAACCCCTTTCTCCTTCATCACGGCGAAAGGCGCAGAAACGACAGCGGTTCACGCAGATATTGGTATAATTTATGTGCCTGTTGACGTTGAAAAAAACCCGGCGGCCGTTTTTACGCTCGTTGGCCGCCGCCGCCAGTTCCCCTATTTCCGCCAGGTTGCGGGAGGCAAAGAGGCGCAGGGCATCGGCATCGTTCAGTCGTTCACCCCCTTGAATCTTTTCCCGTATGGAGGAGAGAGAACTCATGGCTGTTCCTGCGTCCCCCAGGCGCGGAAGAGGCGATGAGGAACCCCGAGAGAATCCATCGTCTTGCCCACTACGAAATCCACCATCTCGTCCACGGATGCCGGGGAATGGTAGAAGGCCGGCATGGCGGGGACAATCCGGGCGCCCATGCGGGCGAGCTTCAGCATGTTTTCCAGGTGGATCTCGGACAGTGGTGTCTCCCTTGGGACCAGAACCAGGGTACGCCGCTCTTTGAGCATGACATCGGCGCACCTTTCCAGGAGGTTGCCGGAGTTTCCCATGGCTATCCTGGCCAGGGCGCCCATGGAGCAGGGGCAGACAACCATGGCGTCCGGAGCGGCGGAGCCGCTGGCGATGGGCGCCAGGAGGTTGCCTTTTTCGTAGTAGCGTATGCGCCCGTCCTGAACACCGAAATGTCTTCGCACCCGGGATGATACTTCATCTTCCGTCCCTTCCCAGTCAAGACCCGCTTCGGTCTTGAGAACAGAGAAGCCCGCATCGCTGATTAGAATATCGAGAATATTTCCGCCTGACAGGAGTTCCTCGCACAGCCGAAGCCCATATAGTGCGCCCGATGCGCCGGTGATTGCTGAAACGATATGCATGGAAAAACTTCTCCCGTTACCGAATGAGGATGTCGGTCAGGGTAAACAGAAAAACGGCGGAGCTTATATAGCCGTTTGCGGTAAAAAAAGCCGCATTCAGCCTGGAAAGGTCCCCCTCACGCACCAGGCTGTGCTCATATACCAGCAGGGCCGCAACGGTTATCACTCCCGCTGCGTACACCGCGCCCATTTTCGCGGCAATGCCCAGGGCTGCCAGCATTCCCACGGTAACGACATGGAAAAGGCGCGCCGTCAGCAGTGCGCCGCCCGCTCCAAGCCGGGCCGGGATGGAGTGGAGTCCTGCGGAACGGTCGAAATCCATATCCTGGAGCGCATACAGGATGTCAAATCCAGCGACCCAGAAGATCACCGCGCCCCCTAGAAGCAGAGGGGGGAGGGACACGTCTCCGCGTACGGCGATCCAGGCCCCGACCGGCGCCGCCGCCAGGCAGATTCCCAGCGCCACGTGGCACAGGGAGGTGAATCGCTTGCAGTAGGAATAGGATAGCAGCAGAAAAAGCGCCACCGGAGTCAAAGAAAAGCAGAGAGGGTTCAACTGGTGCGCGGCCAGGAGAAACAGGGTGACGGATACCCCTATCCAGACGGAAACCGTCGTTTTACCCAGAAGACCGGACGGGATCGCCCGATCTCTTGTCCTTGGGTTCATTCCGTCGATCCCGGCATCTATGAGACGGTTAAGACCCATGGCGGCTGTCCGCGCGCCTACCATGGCCGCAATGATCCACAATGTCTGACGAAGGGACGAGAAGCCGCCCGCCGCCAGTATGGCGCCGGTAAGCGCAAAGGGCAGCGCGAAAATCGTATGGGAAAAACGTATGGTCTCCAGGAAAAGCCGCGGTGAAGATAAAAAGCGAGGTTCGCGAGGGGCTGGCATCCACGGCCGGCTCGCGGCGCCATTTTTTTCCGCCATACCCAAACCCTTTCGTCTCTTTGTTACCCATTCATGAGGAAAAGCGGCCGGACATGCGGCTGCTTTTCCGCCCGGTTAACCGCTGGCAATCATTTTGTAGCACTTCAGTCTTGATCTGACAACGGTTTTATTCCCACCCCTCCTTCCCAGATGTTTGAATATAGCGGTGGAATTAGGGGCCTCTTTTTGATAGAAAGGTATAGATATAATCTCCCCATGGACGAGGAGTTCACGCATGAAGTTTATCTTCATGGCATTTTTTGCCTTTCTTGTTTTTCCTGCATGCTTCTCCTGCGACAACGGAAAAAAAAGCGCGGATAAAGGACATGGAGGCACGGACAAAGGCCATGGGCTCCGCGTGGTCACGTCCCTTTATCCTCTCTATGATTTCGCGAGGGCAATCGGCGGAGACAGGGCCGAAGTGACCCTCCTTCTTCCACCTGGCATGGAGGCCCACAGCTTTGAGCCGAAACCAGCCGACATCGTCAGGGTCAACGGCGCCGACCTGTTCGTATATACCAATCCCAACATGGAGCCGTGGGCCGACGACATCATCGCCGGTATCGACCAGGGCAGGACCCTCGTGGTGGATGCAAGCGTCGGCGCGCGCATGCTGAAAGCGGGAAAAGAGAGCGGTCATGGTCACGGAAATGGAGGGAGACGTCATCATGACGGGCATCGTCACGGTGAAGGAATGGACCCCCATCTGTGGCTCGATTTCGGCAATGCCCGGATCATGGTGGACAACATACTTGCCGGATTCGTTGCGCGGGACCCTCAAAACAGCGACTTTTATACAACCAATGCCGAGGCGTACAAGGCGAAACTGGCGGAACTGGACAACCGTTACCGGTCCGGGCTGGCCACTTGCAGCAAGCGGATTTTTCTCCATGGCGGTCATTTTGCCTTCGGTTACCTGGCGAACCGCTATGGTCTCCATTATGAATCGGCGTATGCCGTGGGAGCGGACGCAGAGCCTTCTCCCGCGAAAATTGCGAGACTCATCAGCCGGATACGGGCACGCGGCCTGCGGTACATCTATACGGAGGAGCTTGTGGAACCGCGTGTCGCGGATGTTATCGCCCGGGAGACGGGGGCCGGGATCCTGAAACTCCATGGCGCCCACAACATCAGCAGGGATGAGCTGGCGGCCGGGGCCACCTTCCTGTCTCTCATGGAAGCAAATCTCAACAACCTGAAGATTGGACTGGAATGCAGATGAATGCCGTTTCCATACAAGGACTGTTCTTCTCCTACCAGGGGAACGAGGCGCTGCGTGACATTTCCTGCGATATCCTACGGGGTGACTACGTGGGGATCGTCGGGCCTAACGGCTCCGGCAAGAGCACGCTGGTTCGCTGCATCCTCGGCCTGAACAGGCCGGACCGGGGCGCGATAACCCTTCTGGGGGCGCCGCTGGCTGAATTCTCTTCCTGGGACCGTATCGGCTTCCTTCCCCAGGGTCTGAAGATCTTCAACTCCAATTTTCCCGCCACGGTGGAGGAGATCGTTAGGCTGGGCCGGTTGTCGAAGAAACGGTTTCCCCGCCGCTTCGACGCGACCGATAAGGCAGCGGCGGAGCAGGCGTTGGAACTTATGGGGATTGCATCCTTTGCCAAGCGCCTCATCGGAGAACTGTCGGGCGGTTTGCGTCAGCGGGCGTTTCTGGCGCGGGCGCTGGTCAATGAACCGGATATTCTCATTCTCGACGAGCCCACCACTGCGCTCGATCCAGAGACCCGCGAGAGCTTTTACTCGATCGTGAGCGAACTGAACAAAAGCCGCGGCGTCACGGTTCTGCTGGTCACCCACGATTCTTCCACAATCGGCCTCTATGCCTCAAAGCTCCTTTATCTGGACAAGAGGATCATATTTTACGGAACCTTCGAGGAATTCTGTCATTCGTCGAACATGACGGAGGTTTTCGGACACCATGGCCAACACCTTATCTGCCGCAGGCATTAATAAAATACTTCCAAAGGAACGGGAATGACTCTAGCCGAGATAATGCACTTTGCCTTCTTTCAGCGGGCGATCATTGCCGGTACCCTGATTGCAATACTCTGCTCCGTGCTGGGCGTGTTCCTTGTTCTGCGTCGGCTTTCCCTCATCGGTGACGGACTTTCCCATGTCACATTTGGCAGTGTCGCCCTGGCCCTGCTGCTTGGTTTCCAGTCGCTGTACACCTCTCTGGCCGCGATTCCATGCGTTCTGGTCGCTGCCTTCGGCATCTTGAAGATTGCGGACAAGGCGCGCATCTACGGCGACGCGGCCATCGGCATAGTCTCGTCCCTGGGAATTGCCTTCGGCATCCTGCTCGCCAGCATTTCCGGCGGCTTCAATGTGGATCTGTTCAGCTATCTGTTCGGGAATATCCTCTCCATCAGCCGTCCCGAACTTATGGCGACCTTCTGCCTCTTCCTGGTGGTTGTGCTTGCCGTTGTTTTTTTCTACAACGACCTGTTTGCCATCACCTTTGATGAAGAGCTGGCCGAGGTTTCCGGGATCAGTGTATCGCGTATCAATACGGTGCTGGTGCTCCTTACCGGTCTGACGGTGGTGCTCGCCATGAAGGTGGTGGGGATTATGCTGATTTCCGCCCTCCTGATCCTGCCGGCAGTGACCGCGCTGCAAGTGGCGCGTGGATTCAAGACTGCCATTCTCCTCTCCGCGGGGCTCGGGGTCGCCTCTGTGGTCGGGGGGATATTCCTTTCTTTCTTCATGGATCTCCCGACCGGGGCAACCATTATCATCATCAGTTTTCTACTGTTCGCCATATTTTTTGTCCTTCGCAAGGCAACGAGGTCCTGATATTTTTCTTGAATATCGCTGTTTGGTGTGATAATTTCGCTACGCTTCAAGACACATGGACCGCTAGCTCAGCTGGTAGAGCAGGCGACTCTTAATCGTCAGGTCCACGGTTCGAACCCGTGGCGGTCCACCATTTACATAAGACAGACCCGTCCACTAACTGAATCCGGTTGTGAGACGGGTTTTCTTTTTTTGCGTCTCTCCCACTTTCCTCAATATTGACACTACTTATGAATGATAATAGTATCCCCCTGAAGATGCGCTGAAGGGACGACCAATTGAAAACAAAGACCTTCTATTCCTGCCAGAAGTGCGGCTACCAGTCGGCCAAATGGCTTGGGAAATGCCCTGACTGCAATTCCTGGAACACCTTGGTGGAGGAGACCATTACCGCCGGTGGGAAGGGAGCGGCCGACACGGGCGTTGTTTCCGCTCCGGTTTCCATTAAAGACGTTTCCGGAGAAGCGGAGGACCGCTTTTCATGCGGCATACCGGAATTCGATCGGGTGCTTGGAGGAGGGCTTGTCTCAGGCTCTCTTATCCTCATAGGAGGAGATCCGGGAATCGGCAAATCTACCCTCATGCTTCAGGCTACCGACCACATAGCGCAAAAGCGGGGAAAGGTTCTTTATGTGTCGGGGGAGGAATCCGCGCGCCAGACGAGGATGAGGGGAGAGCGCCTCCGTGTAGGTGCGCGGGACCTTTTTATCCTGGCGGAAAATTCACTGGAGAGAATCCTGGTCCACGTTGAAAAGATGTCCCCAAAGGTTATAGTTGTAGACTCAATCCAGACGGTATTCACCTCCTCCCTGGAATCGGCGCCGGGTACGGTAAGCCAGGTCCGTGAAAGCGCCGGCCGGCTGATGATGCTGGCCAAGCAAAGCGGCATACCGGTCTTTCTCGTGGGGCACGTAACCAAGGATGGTTCCATTGCCGGTCCCCGTGTTCTGGAACACATGGTGGATACGGTTCTGTATTTCGAGGGAGACACGGGCCACCCTTTCAGGATTCTGCGCGCCATCAAAAACCGCTATGGCTCAACCAATGAGATAGGGGTATTCGAGATGGGCGAAGCAGGGCTCAGTGAGGTCTCAAATCCTTCTGAGCTTTTTCTCTCCGAGCGCCCCCTCGGGGTATCCGGGTCCGTTGTGGCGGCCACTATTGAAGGGAGCCGTCCCCTCCTTGTGGAATTGCAGGCGCTTGTAACCACATCTTCCTACGGAGTCCCGAGGAGAACCACCATAGGCTTCGACCATAACCGACTCGCTCTTCTGGTGGCCGTTCTGGAGAAAAAGGTGGGGCTGACCATGGCGGGGCAGGACATCTTTCTGAATGTGGTGGGTGGGGTGAGATTGAATGAGCCGGCGGCGGACCTGGGGATTGTGTCCGCTGTCGCATCGAGCCATCTGGATCGGAGCATCGCCCCGAGGACAATGGTGATTGGTGAAGTCGGTCTGGCCGGGGAGGTCCGGGCCGTGACCCAGCCGGAGATTCGCGTCAGGGAAGCGGCGAAGCTGGGATACACCAGGTGCATCATCCCCTCTGGCAGCATGAAACATGTCCGGGCTGAGGGCGTCGAGCTTGTGGGTGTTGCTTCCGTTGAACAGACGCTTGAAAATCTCTTTGACAATCCATGAGCGGCGTGAGAAATTCTTCTTTACTTAATGGGTGTATTCCTTTAGAATATCAAAGTTTTATCGAGCCAGGAGAGTGGGTATGGACTTAGCTAAAAGAGAATACTTCCGAGGAATTCTGCTGGAAGAGATGAGAACGCTTCTGGGAGAGGCTGAAAAAACCGTCTCCGAAATGACATCAGATACTACCAGCTTTCCCGATCCCAACGATCGGGCTACCCAGGAGTCGGACCGTACATGCGAGCTTCGCATACGGGATAGAGAGCGCAAGCTCATCAACAAGATTCGCGAAGCTCTGGCCAAGATCGATGATGGCACCTTCGGCATTTGCGAAATGTGCGGTTGCGAGATCAGCGAGGCCCGCCTTAAGGCGCGTCCGGTTACTACTCTTTGCATCGACTGCAAGATGGAACAGGAAAGACAGGAAAGGCTGAAATAAGCGCACTCAGACGAAACTACCGGCACAGGCATTCCAACCCGTACGATCCATTTTGACTTCTATGGTTATCCCGAACGATTACACTCTTTTGAGTACCACGGTTCGACTAGCCAACTCAACCAACCTATCCCATTTTGCCAGGTTAAAAGCAATCTCGCGTTTCATGAAGAAGTCCTTTGACGCGGACACGGTAACTATTTTCATTTATGATCCTGACCGTCGTACCCTGTCTCGCGGGATTTCCAGCAACGGACCGGAACGTTATTTTTCTTGTTCGGTTCCTCTCGGAGAAGGCGTAGCGGGCGTTTGTGTTCAGAACAGGGGGCTATTCGCCGGCGATTCAGACTTGCTCCACCCTGATGAACCCGCGAGCCAGGGGCCTGCGAAAGTCCTGGCCTTTCCCCTGATATGTGGAAAGAGAGTTATGGGCGCCGCCACCCTGACGTTTGCGGGAGAATCACTTCCGCAAGACGTTCCCGCGAGAGCCCTTCATGACATAATGACCGAAGTCGCCGGGCTTGTTTCTTCAGTTGAAGTCGCCGAGCGCTTCGACAGGCGGATACAGTCTCTCATTACTCTGGATGAACTTGACAAAGCCCTCCGCCAGCAGGTTCCGTTCAGCGAGCTACTTCCCTTTGTCCTCAAGACCGCCCACGAATATACATATTCCTCATGCACCATCCTGCGGATCTTTCCCAATGACGTTTTTAATTCTAAAGTTCTTAAGGCATGTCAAAGGAAGCACCGGGGGCATCTTGCTTCGATGCTGGATATGGAGAAGGAGTGTTCCGCGAGGCTGCTCAGGACCGGAACTCCCCTCCTTGCCATAGACGTCATAGGCGACGAAGATCTTCCTCCTTCTTACATATGCGTGCCCCTTCACTTTGACAACCAGACATTCGGCGCGCTTACTTTTTTTGGAAAGACGGATCGGGTGTCGGGACGATGCAATTTCGACGAAGAGGACCGCGAACTCTTCGAGGGGATGGCGAACCTCATCTCAAGCACTCTCTTGCAGGTGCGAAACTACCGCAGGATGGCAATCCTGACGCAGGAAAATACGAGCAAGCTGACAAAACTCTCCCTCCTTTATCGTGTCAGCAATGCCATGCATTCCACCACCCGTATCAACAGATTGATCCATCTCAGCATTGTTGCGCTTCTTTCGGGAACTCCGCCGTTGTTTGAGCGAGCCATGCTGTTTCTGGTAAACAAGCGCTCCGGAATGATGCAGGGGATGTTCGGCGTTACCATAGGTTTAAACGATGCAATGATGCCGTCCGGGTCCGGTGAAGACCCGCTTTATGCCAGATGGAGCCTTTCCGACGAGCATATGGAGCGCCTGGAGAATTCATCCTTCTGCAAGCTTGTTAAGGGAACCAGGGTTCCGCTTGACATGTCCCGGGATATAATGTTGCGGACGGTGCAGGAGAAAAGGCTGATCCTCGCGGACTACATGTCAAGAAAGCAGGGAGCGGAGACTGATTTTTTTGAAAAATATGACCTGCGCTTATTTGTGACCGTGCCGATTGTCGCCAAAAAAGAAACCATTGCAGTGGTGATCATCGACAATCCCGTGACACGAAAATCCGTAACACAGGATGATCTGGGGCTATTGCAATTGTTTGCCAACCAGGCGGGCATGGCCATTGAAAACGCCATGCTCTACAATCGCATAGAGGACTCCAGCAGGGAATACGGAGAGATTCGGGAGCGCCTCCTCAGGGGAGAGCGACTGGCCGCGCTGGGAGAGACCGCCGCCTCTCTGGCCCACGAGCTGAAGGGCCCCCTCGTTTCCATAGGAGGGCTTGCGCGCCGTCTCTTGCGGAAAGAGACGGCCGGTTCTACTGACTGGAAATATGTTGATACGATCGTTCGAGAGGCAAATCGCCTGGAAAAGATGCTCGCCGAGATCCTGGTCTTCACGAGAAGGGCCACCATCTGCTATACCCAGTGTCTCATTGGAACGGTGGTTGAAGAGTCCCTTGTTGTAGTATCGGGTTTTCTGGAAGAAAAGCGGATAAGGCTGAAGAAGAGACTCTCATCGGAACCCCTCTGTATCCTCGGTGACTTTCAACAGATAAAACAGGTGTGTATTAATCTTTTCAATAATGCGGCTGAAGCAATGAAGCCTGGAGGGACACTCTCGGTATCGGTGGCGCCCGCTTCCCTTGACGGCAGGGATGCCGTATCCATCAAGGTCCATGACACAGGTGGAGGTATTCCCTCGGATATCCTGCCAAACATATTCAACCCGTTTTACACGACAAAAGATGGTGGGAGCGGTCTGGGTCTTGCCATTGTCCACCGGATCGTGACGAATCATGGCGGCAGGGTTCTTGTGAGCAACAGGGGAGGAACAGGCGCCGAATTCAGGGTAATTATTCCGGCGCATCCCATCTATCCCCATTTTCCCTCTTTTCAAGAGGATGAATTTCCTGTATAGTCTCTCCGCTTACAGGCAAATTGTTCATGGGGATGTAGCTCAGCTGGGAGAGCGATGCGTTCGCAACGCATAGGTCGACGGTTCGATCCCGTTCATCTCCACCAATAAAAACAAGGGGTTAAGCGATTACAGCTTAATCCCTTGTTGCTTTTCAGGTACTTTGTTGCCGTTTTGTTGCCGTTTTCAATTACGCTGGAAGCGTGAAATGTCATGACACGTCATGAAACAATATGCAATAAAATCAATATGATGTATTCTGCTGAGGCAATTCTTTCATGTCGTCGTATCGAATTTTGCCAAAGAGTGCATCAGGGTCTTTTCAGTATTCTTCAGGAAACAGCACCGTCGTAACCGACCTGTCCCATTCCGTGATGATCCAAATGGTCGGCACCCCCTCTTTCTTGTAGACCGAGAAAAGCCGTTCACCATTCTGGAGGGCTAATTCGTTGGCAACTCGGTCTTCGTCACAGACATCACCCCAATCCCCTCCCAGGTGCCGTTGCAATGACAAGTGAACGTGCCGGGCAAACTCCTCATTGTCGGCTATCACATCATTAACGCCTCGGGTTACGGCCAGCTGCCCTGGATTGAATTTCATGATTGACCTCCATCCCGGTCAGACGCCCATACGGAAAACCCTATTCTGTTTTTGTTGCCGTCACGCTTCATCCGACCGGCAAGCTCATCTTCGGCAATAGCCATGAGTGTCTTTCGGTCGATAGTTGAGCGCCCACGATAGGCTTGCAAGCGCACTGCCTTCTCGATTACCAGACGAATCTCACCGCCGGTCAATCCCAAATCAGCCAGGTGCTCTATTTCGATGTCTGGTGCTAGCCGCTTCATCGGCAGATGATTCTTCCACAGTGCTACCCGCAGATTTCTGTCAGGAGGAGGCAGTTCAAGTTTATAGGTGAACCTTCTGCTAAAGGCTTCGTCCAGCAAATCCCGCCGGTTGGTGGTTGCTACCAGGATGCCGGAAAAACGTTCCAAGCCCTCCAGAAACAGGTTCTGCATGTTGTTATTCATCCGGTCAATCGCATTGCTCCCTGCACCACGGGTTCCAAGGAGCTGGTCGGCTTCATTGAGCAGCAGGATAGGGGCAATTCCCAACTCTTTTTGCAGGGTGGCATAATCGTCGAATATACGCCGAACATTCTGCTCACTCTCTCCCACCCAGCAACTCAACACCCGTGCCGCGTCAATTTTCAACAACGGCAGCTTCAATGCACTTGCCAGATATTGAGCGGTCAACGTCTTTCCGGTACCTGGCGGTCCATAAAGCAGCACGGTACTACCGGTCGGCGTACCCCAGGCGGCAGGAAGTGCTGCCAACCAGCTTTTTCGGATTCGCCTTCCGTGCTGAGATTCGCTGAAGATGAGCGATTGAATAGATTCCATGACATGTGCCGGAAGCAGGAGAGAATCCCGTGTGACCTTAGGTTCTTCGATATCAAAGAGCGTGCTCGTCCTGACACGGCTTTTCAGGTCTTGGGCAGTACCCTTGCCAACGTTCTTTCCGAGCAGTGCCCTGATGCCAAATTGGGTCAATCTGACCGATTCACCGAAAGCGCCTTTTGCCCCTTCCACAAGCCGATGTCGCAGCAGCTGACTTTTCTCTCCAAACAAGTGTTCCTGCATCCTCTTCCGGCAGACTCGACCTCGTGCAAACAGATTTGTCACATCAGACGGGTCACTGAAGTCGTAACGCACATCACCGTCACGCATTCCCAGGAGGCCTATCAGTGTCAGGTGCTGAAAGACGCTCAACGAATATTTTTCTCGTGCCTCTGCCGCCGGGAGTTCACAAGTTGATGCCGACATTCGCAAGGCAATTCTTCTGTACCACCCTTCGGGCTGTACTGTAGTCAAATCCGTTTCCGGGTCCATAACTCGAAAATGGATGCTGTTATCTTGGCTTATGGTCTGCAAATAGGCGAACACGGCATCCAAATACATATCATTGGAAGTAAACGAGCAACTGTTTAGCTGCCCTGCATCTATTTCTTTATGGAAGGTATCGCCAAGTTCTATGCTCGACTGCAACCAGCAGTACGGTGGCTGGTCGGTAAAGGCCAAACCCGGTGAGTCAATAAAGAGTATCCATCCATGTTCCTTCAACTCGGTAAATCCATCGAGGAACATTATGGTTCTTTCAGGGTCACAAACCAGCTTGTCGATGATTTCGTGTCCTTCTACCAACGGTTCATTTGCCATCATAGCCTTGAGAATATGGGCAAGAGCGCCGAGTGCTGGAAAAGAAAGTTGTTTGAAGCAGGCTGGCATCCTGCCAACTGAGTTGATTGTTTCCGAGAGCATCGCCACCTCGTCTGTGTAGGCCAACGTGACTTTCCGCTGGCCACCATTAATTCGCTTCCTACGCAGCCGATGTTCCGCCAACTCTTCTTCATGGTCACGTTTTGCTCGCTCATGCCGTGTGGCGACACAAATGAGATACTGGACCAGTTCCATGGGGATCTCCCTTCTTGGTTGCGGATTAACGAAATAGCCCCAAAAAGCAGTGGATTATTACCGTTTCTGGGGCTACCCCGATTTCAAGTACATTGTTTAATTTGAGCAAGAATCTATTTTTCTTCTTTGTCATGCGCTCGCATGGACTTTTGTTTTCTTCTATCGAGTACGCAGATTTCATTGTCTGCGCAGAACTGCCATTCGTCATCATTATCTATCGTGGCTTCACCGCATTCCCCTCGCGGACGGCGGAATTTACAAGGTCTCTTAGCATGTGACGGTTGTGGTTTTTGTTTGGTCATCCTGGGTACTCCTTTAAGCGAAATTGCAAGGTCAGGAACTGAGGTCTTAGAGTAACCCCCGGCTGACAAACGAAACAAAGTTGTCGCCGATAATGATGTGGTCCAGTACCCTGACGCCGATAAGTTCTCCCGCTTCCCGTAATCGGCGGGTTATTTCCATGTCTTCCCTGCTGGGCGTCGGGTCTCCGGATGGATGGTTGTGCAGCAGAATGATTGCCGCCGCCGACGACAAGAGTGCGGTTTTGAATACTTCCCGTGGATGGACGATACTCTGATTCAAGGAACCGATAGCCACTTCATCAACGCAGCAGATACGGTTTTTGCCGTCCAAGTGAATGGTAAAGAAATACTCCTTTGTTTCATTCCGCAAAAAGCTGAAGGTGTTGAAGACCTGCTCCGGGCTGGTAAATCTGACGAATGGCTTCAAATATTGATGATGCTCTTCCTTGATGGCCAACGTTTCGTAAACCGCCCTGATTTGTTTGAGCTTTATTGTTTTCGGTTTCGCCGGAACCGGCATATCGCCGAATGTTTTTTCACCAGACATGTTCACTCTCCTTTATGGTTGCATCCAGAAACCTGGAACGGGTCTATTCACGAATCCTGTTCAGCAAGAGGCATTCACGCTCATGTTTGCTGCCAAAAACATATTTGCGTTCGGCAGGGTTCTTGTTTTTTCTAAGATTCTTTTCCAGCCAGTTGAAATGGATTCTTACGTTGGGGTCTTGTTTCCCCGCAGTATCGAAAAATTGCACGGCATCGTTATCAAGAAATCTCTTGGAACGTGGTGAGGGGTCATAACAATAAAGCCATTCGTCTTCAGACCGGAGGCCAAGCATGCAATGCCGGTAATTCCGGCTCGAATGGACATACAGCAATGCTGCCCCATTTTCGTTAAGGCAACGGAGAATCTTGCTGTTGTCTTTCAAATGGACCTGGCTACCGGTTATGTATTTGGATTCGACGGCGAACTTGCCGAACCTCTTTTCCTGGTAGTTGTTGAGCCAGAAACCGATATCCTGAATCGCACGGCTTGAGGTGCCGCGAGACGCTTCAACATCGAGACAGTCCTTATACGCTCGATGCACCACGAATGGCGGGATATCCTTCCGGTCAAACAGGTAACATAATGCGTTGATGAGCGAAGTTGGTACGCAGTCAAAATCGGAAACTTGCTGCCGAAACGGCACCTTCATGGCCCCTCCATATCCTCGAAAGGGAAGTTCAAAATGAAACATCGCACGCGACAACGAATAGATACACGAATACCTATCAGGTTTCCGATGCCGGAAACCTTCAAGGTGGTTTGCATAAACTCCTGCGACGGGCTTCAGCTAAGCCACACGAATGCAGGATGATAGTGTTGTAACGGTTTGGATTAAAAAGAAATGTGATGCGCGATGAATGCGTATGGCTGGTATTCTTTGCTAATGAAACATCATGCGAACACGAGTCATGACAACGTTTCTCGCATGCGTTTCATTTTGGTTAAAATAGCACAAAAACTCTCTAAAATCAAGCATTTATAGCAATTTTGACTCAGCGGCTAATGATGCCTAAAACGTTCCCCACATTTGAAATTAGTGCGGTAAAGACCTTGAAATCGTTAGTTTCAACCTATCCATGGACGCGCAGTTAATTTCTAATAATATTAACATTTACTTGCGCGGTACATATGCTGTATATTGTCCCGAAATGGAGGGGAAGCCATGCCATCACCCAAATCCACGAATCTTAACCTTAGGATTGCTCCTGAAGTTAAGGAAGCTCTCAAAGAGGCCGCAGAACGAGACCACCGAAGCATCAGCAATATGGTCGAATATCTCATACGCCAGCATTGCCAGCGGAATGAAATACCCATCAACAAACGACCAAACGATAATAAACATGCCAGAATTGACGAATAACTCCGCCAAGCTTCGGAGAAATAGCCTTTGAAAAAAGAAACCCAAATTTACAACGCGGAAATAGTCGCAGGCTCTCTTCTGCTTAAAGAGAGCCGGGCAATTGCAGAACTGCTCTTGCAGGGCGCTGACCAGCAAGCATGGCATCAGGCTATTGTCATCGACAACATCCTTCAGAAGACCTCGCCCAACAGCGCTCTTCGCTTGACAAGGTTGTTAAAAAAGCGCCTCGAAGTTATACCTCGGGAGTTATGGGAAATCGTTGCCAGCGGCACAACAGAGGTTGCCATTCAATCCCTCCTGGCGGCAGCCATCAAACATAGCCGCTTGCTTGGAGATTTCATGCTTCAGGTGGTTCGCCGTCACTACAAGGAGTTTAACGTGAAGCTTCTGCCGAGAGAATGGGATTCCTTTATTGAAGAATGCGCCCATATCGACCCGACAGTTGAGAGCTGGAGCCAAAGTACCAAGAACAAGATGGGTCAGGTTGTCTACCGGATTCTTGCCGAAGCTGGATATCTCGACAATACCCGGTCGTTGAATGTCCAACCGGTCATGATAACTCCCGAAGTCAGCAAGCTTCTGCACGCCCACAAAGAAGAATATATTTTGAAATGCATGGAAATTGCCCATGAATGAAAACCTGAAAGAACGTCTCAATAAAATTCTCGACCGGATCACCTCTCCTGAGTTTCTCGGAAATAAAGGAAGCGGTGGTGAAATCGATTTTTATATCTTTGACTATCCGCCCGACGCTGAGCTTGAAGTGCGCCAGCACGTCGAGTTCGTCATGGATAAGGCAGCCAAACGCATACCCGAATTGCGTATCGCCCATGTGAACCTTTTCCAGCTCCTGGTGGATTATCTCAAGGAACGTGGTTTTCTTGATAAAGCCCTTGCGTTGCAGAAGGAAAAGGGGGATGAGGCAATGTTCAAAGCCCTTAAAGGGCCACTGCATGAGGGGAAAATCGCCAAAGAGTTTGTCAAGGCAGCCCAAACGGCAGATCATGATTTGGTTTTTATGACCGGAGTGGGGAATGCCTGGCCACTGCTCCGTTCCCATACCTTGTTGAGCAACCTCCACCCGCTCATGGAGGGAAAACCACTGGTGGTCTTCTATCCAGGCTCCTATGACGGTCAATCGCTGAGCCTGTTCGGCAAAATGAAGGACAACAACTATTATCGAGCCTTTCGGCTCGTCGTGTGATTATCAATGACAAAAGAGGGAACCCATGCATATCAAAAACATCTTCGCCAAAAACCTCTTCAGGCCGATAAATGGCGTTGTCAAGGCTGACCAGCAGGATGATTCTGTAGTTTGGCAGGAGCTTGACGAGTATGTCGTCACAAAAGAACTGGATAAGTACTTTGTCCGTTTTTTCGATACCTATCTCAACGCCATGGACAACCCGAACGACCCGGCAATTGCCGCACGCATGGGGGTATGGGTGTCCGGCTTCTTCGGCTCCGGCAAGTCTCACTTCATAAAAATCCTTTCCTATCTACTCGGCAACTGCCAGGTTCACAACGCCGAAACCAATCAGACACGTAAAGCTGTCGAGTTCTTTGAAGAGAAGATTGCCGACGCCATGCTGCAAGCAGACATCAAACGGGCGGTCGATTCCGACACGGATGTAATCCTTTTCAATATCGACAGCAAGGCAGACAACAAAGAAGGCAAGGATGCCATCCTTTCCGTGTTCCTGCGGGTCTTTAACGAGAAATTGGGATTCAGCGGCGACGCTCCCCATATCGCGGAGATGGAGCGTTACCTGCAAAGCAAGGGAGTCCTGGAAAAATTCCACCAGGCTTTCAAAGATGCATCGGGGAGTGACTGGGTGCAAGAACGTGACGCCTATCTCCTGATGCGTGATGAAGTCGTTCAGGCATTATCAACTGCTTTGGATATGAGCGAGGAATCTGCTGGTAAATGGTTCGATGAGGCAGAGGACAAGTTCAAAATCAATATCGAGGGATTCGGCAAGCTGGTTAAGGATTACCTGGACAGCAAGGGGCCAAAGCAACGTATCGTATTCCTGGTAGATGAAGTTGGGCAGTTCATCGGCAGTGAGACCCATCTGATGTTGAATCTTCAGACCATTACCGAAGACCTTGGACGTATCTGCAATGGCAGGGCGTGGGTTATCGTCACATCACAGGAAGACATCGACGCGGTTCTGGGAGAGGTACGCGGTTCAAAAGCCAATGACTTTTCCAAGATTCAGGGTCGCTTCTTTACACGACTTTCTCTATCCAGCACCAATACAGACGAAGTTATCCAGGCCCGCTTGCTGGAAAAGACCGGCGATGCAAGGCGCGTACTGGAAGACCTGTGGCAACAGAAGGGCGACATTCTCAAGAACCAGATTAGCTTCACCCATAGCGCAACCTTGAAAAACTATACTGACGCCAGGACATTTGAGCAGAACTACCCCTTCGCACCGTACCACTTCCAACTATTGCAGAAGATATTCGAGTCCATCCGCAAGGCCGGGGCAACCGGTATGCATCTCAGTCGTGGTGAACGTTCCATGCTCGATGCCTTCCAGTCCGCCGCCAAAAGTATTTCCAACCAGGAAAT
Organism: uncultured Geobacter sp.; assembly: GCA_964517595.1. Lineage (GTDB taxonomy): Bacteria > Desulfobacterota > Desulfuromonadia > Geobacterales > Geobacteraceae > RPRC01. The sequence continues at coordinate 27,287 of CAZFCG010000016.1, forward strand.
AGGCTCCCTTGTACCGCTCTATGAGTTCTATCCGGCCATCGAAAGCTTCCTTGATACCATCGTCAAAAAAACCATTGAGCAGGCCGACGACAATACCGGACTTGAGCCGTTCGACACGAAGCTTCTTCGGGTGCTTTTCCTGATACGCTACGTGGATATTTTGAAACCGAACATCGATAATCTCGTCACCCTTTGTATCGACAAAGTTGATGCCGACCGGCTGGCCCTGAAACGCAGGATTGAAGAAAGCCTGCACCGCCTGGAAAAAGAAACTTTGATTACCAGCAATGGCGACTTATATTTCTTCCTGACCAACGAAGAAAGGGATGTTTCCAGGGAAATCAAGAATGTCGATATTGCCGGAAGTGAACAGACCAAGCAGCTTGCCGAACTGATTTTTGAAGACGTCTATAAGAGTGACAACAAGTTTCGATATTCCGTGAACAAGCGTGATTACGCCTACAATCGCATATGTGACGGACAGTTTTATGGGAGCAATGCCGGACATGACCTGACCATTGAGGTCATTACCCCACTCAATGATGATTATGCGGCCTTCAATCCGGCAAAATGCGTCATGCAGAGCGCCAGCTTGAACGGCGGTTGCGTTGTCCTCAAGCTGGCCGACAACCAGGAGCTTGGCCGTGAGCTGCGGACGCTCCTGCAAACCGATAAATATATCAAGAAAAAAGGAGATTCGGCGGCACCGGAGAACCTCAAACGCATTCTTAAAGACAGAGCGGAGCAGAACCGCGAACGCAAGAACCGCCTGATTGCGCTTCTGGAAAACTTGCTGCTGGAATCCGATTACTACGCCTACGGTCAGACCCTACAGGTGAAATCTACGTCGGCAAGACCTGCCAGGGACGAAGGCATAAACTACCTGATTGAAAATCTCTTCTCCAAACTTGGCTATCTCAAGGTCATCAAGGATGAACCCATCAAAGAGATTACGGCTATCCTGAAGAGCAACGACATCGGCCAATACTCTCTTCAAATTGAGGGTGGAGATGCGAACGAACTTGCCGTGAAAGAAGTCAAGCAGTACATAGACCTTTCTACCGGTAACAATCAGAAGGTTCTGCTGCATGAACTGGTGGAACGGTTTGCCCGCAAACCTTATGGATGGGGTGAATGGGAAATCATCCTGATTATCGCCCGCCTCTTCATGGCAGGTGAATTAAACCTCATGTCGGATGGGGCCTCTTTGACCCCTAAGGAGGCGATTGACCCGCTGACAAAGCAGGTGAAGTGGAAACAGGTCACCATATTGAAACGCAAGGCCGTCGGTGAAGAGGATTTGAAAAAGGCTCGCGCCATCGGCAAAGACATTTTCCATGTCATCGGCCCGGACAGCGAAGACCAGCTCAGCCACTTTCTACGGGAACACATCGTTGCCTGGCAGGAGAGCCTTAATTCCTTCAAGCCCTTGGCACAGAACGGCAAATTCCCCGGAAATGCCGAAATAACCTGCGGTCTGAAGATTATCCAAAAACTTCTTGCCATTCATGACAGCTTCGAGTTCTTCGACGCCTTCAACAAGGCAAAGGATGACCTTCTCGACTTGTCTGATGACATACAGGAACTGACCGGATTCTACAAGAATCAGAAGCCTACGTGGGACAAGCTACAAAATGCCATGGACGGCGTATTTAAGGCTAATCGCCAAGAGCTTGAAAAGGACTCCGATGCCAAGAAAGCTTTGGCCCGGATGGATGAAATACTCAAGGCTTCGCGTCCTTACAACATGATTAAGGAGGTTGAAGGGCTGATAAACGTCGTATCAGCGGTCAACGCCCAGCGCATCGCCAAGGAAAAGGAACTACTCCTGGTCAAGCTGGAGGAAAAAATCTCATTTGTTGCCGAAAATCTGGAGACTTACAAGGCGACTGCGGACGTCCGCAATCATGCGTTGAAACCGTTGCAGGACATAAAGAAGCAGGTGATGGACGAACAGTCCATTCCCAATATGCACTATCAGCTCAACAAGGCTGATGATGCCGTTGATGAAGCTATAGAGACGATAGAAAAGGAAGTTGAGCCTCCTGAATCCGGAGGAACCGGAACCATTCCGCCACCGGCAAAACCTGTTAAATACATAACCGCTGCAAGCTGTTCTCCCAAGACATTTCTGGAATCCGAGCAGGATATATACGAATACCTTGAAGCTCTGAAAAAGGAGCTTTTGGCGGCCGTGCAAAGCAGTATGCGAGTGAGGATCAAATAACTTCCCGGAGAATGCATGAACAAGAATAAGCTCAAATCATACGCCCCGGCAGCTCGACGGGATTTCATACAGGCAGTGACTGACCGCGCCCACTTCTTTGGGCTCTCCGAAAAGGAGATTATTCCTGTTGAAGAAAGTGGTGATGTCGCCATAATCGGCGGCCGTCCTTTTCCTCGCAATGTGGCCACCCAGCGAAAAAAGCTGGAAGAACGGATTAAGTGTGAAGGCTTCAATCAGGTGATGGAGGGTGCTGCCTATACCTGGTTCAACCGCTTCCTTGCCCTGCGTTACATGGAGCTGCATGGCTATCTGGAGCACGGATTCCGCGTTCTCAGTAACGCAGGCAGCGGCACCATTCCGGAGATTATTGAACATGCAGCTGAACTTGACCTGCCCGGCCTAAACAGACAGAAAGTTGTTGAACTGAAGCTGGACGGCGGCAAGGATGCCGAGCTGTACCGGATGCTTTTGGTGGCCCAATGCAATGCCCTGCATGCCGCCATGCCGTTTTTGTTCGAGAAAATTGATGACGAAACCGAGCTGCTCCTCCCTGACAACTTGCTCCATTCCGATTCGCTCATCCGCAAGTTGGTGACGGAGATTGAGGAGGAGGACTGGCAGGAGGTTGAGATAATCGGATGGCTCTACCAGTTCTATATCTCAGAAAAGAAAGACCAGGTTATCGGCAAAGTGGTAAAGAGCGAGGACATCCCCGCCGCAACCCAGCTTTTCACTCCCAATTGGATTGTGAAGTACATGGTACAGAACAGCCTGGGTCGAAAATGGTTGGCCACCTATCACGATTCGCCTCTGAAGGCGAAGATGGCATACTACATCGAGCCTGCCGAACAGACCGATGAAGTGAAAGCCCAGCTTGCTGCCATTACCCCAGATTCACTTGACCCTGAAACATTAACTCTGCTCGACCCGGCCTGCGGTTCCGGTCATATCCTGGTTGTGGCCTATGACATTTTAAAAGAAATCTATCTGGAACGAGGTTACAGCAGCCGGGATTTTCCTCGCTTGATTCTGGAGAAAAATCTCTTCGGCTTGGATATAGACGACCGTGCTGCGCAAATGGCTGGCTTTGCGCTGTTGATGAAAGCCCGTAAGGACGACCGGAAGATTCTAAAGAGTGATTATCCGGTCAAGTTGAATATCATGGCGATTCAGGAGAGCGGAGGCATTGCCTTTGATAAGGCCCATTGGGGTGAACATGCCAATGCCATTTGTGACTTGATTGACCTGTTCAAACATGGCAAGACCTTTGGCTCACTAATACAGGTGCCGGAAATTATTGCGGCGAAACAGCCGGTTCTTGAAGAGACAGTACGGCAAACAATATCCTCTGGCGATATGCTTTCTTCACAAACAGCACGGGAACTTGAGCCGCTTGTTAAACAGGCAAAGATGCTGGCGGGAAAATACGATTGCGTGGTTGCAAATCCGCCGTATATGGGCGGCAAAGGTATGAACGGCCTGTTGGGAGCTTTTCTAAAGGATAACTATGCAGATGTAAAATCTGACCTATTTTCTGGATTTATAGTTCGTAATGCCATGTTGGCACATCCTAATGGTCAGCTTGGTTTTATGACTCCTTTTGTATGGATGTTTATCTCGTCCTACGAAAAATTGCGTAGTTTTCTTATTGGACAAAAGACAATTACTTCGCTTGTGCAGTTGGAATATTCAGGATTTGACGGTGCTACAGTGCCAATATGCACCTTTACATTAGAAAACTCATGCATTTCAAATTTTAAAGGAGGGTACGTTCGGCTTTCTGATTTTCGCGGCGCTGAGAACCAAGCACCAAAAACACTTGAAGCCATCAAAAACCCTGGATGTGGTTGGTTTTTTCGCGCTGCTGCGGAGGATTTCTCGAAAATTCCGGGGAGCCCCATTGCCTACTGGTTACCAAGAGCCGCATTAGAGACTTTGGATAAAACTATACCTCTCGGTAAAATAAGCGAGCCAAGAAAGGGCATGTGCACCAGAGACAACGACTACTTTGTTCGCCTATGGGGAGAAGTGTCATTCAACAATATCGGGTTTGACTGTTCCTCTCGTGATGAAGCTAAAGCAACAAAACGCAGATGGTTTCCTTACCAGAAGGGGGGAGAATTTAGGCAATGGTATGGCAATCACAATTGCCTAGTTGACTGGGAAAAAGACGGCTATCGTTTACTGAATATGGAAACCCTAGGCTGGAAAGGAAACTCCACTAATCACAATCTTGAATACATTTTTAAACCAGCAATAGTCTGGTCAAAGATAACTTCAGCAATTCCAAATTTCAGGTATTCTCCTTCAGGATTTCTATATGATGATGCGTCCGGTCTATGTTCTATTAATGACAAATCTAAGACCAAATCGGTATTAGGGTTTCTCTGTAGTAAAGTTGGTCAATTCTATATGGGAGTAATAAACCCAACTCTTAATATACAGCCTGGAAATATGGTTTCGATGCCATATTTGGCAATATCCGTTAGTAATATTGATGCAGTTACAGAGCTATCAGCACAAGACTGGGATTCTTACGAAACATCCTGGGACTTCACTCGTTTACCAGTACTCCAACCCAATTACCAACAGTCAACCCTGAAAGCTAGTTACCAGAACCTTCGCACCCACTGGCAAGAAATGACGCTGGAAATGCAGCGGCTGGAGAAAGAGAACAACCGCATATTAATTGAAGCCTATGGACTTCAGGATGAACTAACCCCTGATGTCCCGCTGAGCGAAATCACCCTAACTTGCAATCCATACTATCGTTACAGCGGTAACAAAACCAACGAAGAACTGGAATCGCAGTTGCTGACTGACACAATACGTGAGTTGGTTTCCTTTGCCATCGGCTGCATGATGGGACGGTACAGCCTCGACCAAACTGGCCTGGTCTATGCCGACAGCGGCAATAACGGTTTCAACTCAACCAAATACCAAACTTTCCCTGCCGACGATGACGGTATTGTCCCGATTATGGATATGGACTGGTTCCCGGATGATGCTGCTAGCCGTTTTGAAGAGTTCCTGAAGGTCGCCTGGACACCGGATACATTGGAAGAAAACCTGACGTTTGTTGCCGACTGCCTATCTTCTAAAGGTGGTGAGACACCAAGAGAGACTATTCGACGCTATATCAGCACCCAGTTTTTCAAAGACCACCTGCAAACTTACAAGAAACGCCCTATCTATTGGCTCTTCTCCAGCGGCAAGCAACGGGCTTTTGAATGCCTTGTCTACCTGCACCGATACAACGACGCAACGCTCTCCAGGATGAGAAATGAATACGTTACGCCATTGCAGGGCAAGTTTTCCGCACAGATGGACTACCTTTCCAATGAGGTTAATGCAGCAAGTTCCACCGCCGAGCGTAACCGCCTGCAAAAACAGCTTGATGCCCTCCGAAAAAAACAGGTTGAGCTTGCCGCATTTGATGACCTGCTGCGCCATTATGCCGACCAGCGTATCAGTCTTGACCTTGATGACGGCGTAAAGGTGAATTATGGAAAGTTTGGCAACCTGCTGGCTGAGGTAAAGGCTGTGACGGGGGGAAGTGAATAACCAAATAACTGGAATCTGAAATGCAAAGGAGCGTAAAACGCTATGGGTTTCTGGCATACGGGATATTTGGATAAATTAGACACGGGCTATAATGGATATAAATTCGAATACAAGCCCAAGGTATATCTTTGCCCACAATGTAATGCCGAATTTCCATCGCAGGATGAGCTCCTTCAGCACCGATTTCAGGAACATCCTTTTCATCGTCCTACCTTATTGCTTAGAGGCGAGGAATTGCCTTCATCCCGGAAAACGATAACTCGCGAAATCAGTGCTGAAGACGTGGTAGTCGCCGGATGCGATCAAGTTCTCGTAGATAACCGTGCAGTGTCGCCAGGGAAACTTGGGGCTTATTTGGCAAAATCGCAAAAGGGAATCAAACTCATTGTCCTCGAAAACAGGGACATAACAACTGAATATGAGCTACAATTTATAATACCGCAACCGGAGGAGATGCAGGAGATAGACCGGCGGTTTTTTGAAATTACAGCTAATGGGGTTTTAACCAAAAGGGATATTGACAATATTTCTGAGTTCTCAAAAGTTACCAAGACCGCAGTACGTTATCTTGATGGCATAATCCAGTATCTTTATGGAATCCTGGCAAAGGACCAAAAGGGCGGAACTTGTCTTGAAATAGGGCAATACAAGGAGAAATATAATCAGGCGTTGGATGCGCTCCATGATTTCCATACTCCATTGGCCAGGATAATTTGCGGTATTGTCAATTTCAACCTCAATGTTTTTAGTATTTACCCTTCATTGAATGAAGCTCCATCACTCCAGGCGAGCATGTATTTTTTTCAGAAGTGCCTGTTCCGGAAAATGACTAAACCGGATTTTGCCACTTTTCCTGATAACTCCCTGTCTGGAGATAAAATACCCCTGGACAGCTTTACGTATCGGATAATAGCCTGGTCCCTTGCGGATGACGCGGAACTGGAACCAACCATGAAATATATAATCTCCCAATCTCAAGGTATTGCTTTTCCCCCGGACGACCAGTTCAAGCTGCGTGTCTTAGCCGCAGAATATGCACATCGAAATGGTAATCATAATCTCGTACGAGACCTTGTTCGGCCGGTTGTCAATGACGCTTTATACGGGGAGTGGGCAGAAAATCTTCTGGATAGCATTGAGTAATGATTATAGCATGTTGATTGATCTGAAAGGGACGAGCAATCATGGAAGAAAAACCAATAAACCAAAATCTGATTGGCGAAGTATCGACCAGCCAAAATGAAGATAACTCCGGCGAAATGGGGAAGGTAAAAGAAGGGGACATCAAAGACCAGACCAAGAACCCGCCAAAGAAAAAAGGAAAACTTGATTTCGATTCTATGGAGTCTTTTCTGAGAAAAACGCTCAAGAGCCGGCGAATGTCGATAAATCCCCGTACATTGCGTGTCCTCAAGGAAAAACCTACTATTGATAATGATTTCCGCCTTTCTTTTCTTGAGGAGGCGGCACGGGTCGATACTACCCTTGAAATTGCACGCCAGCTAATGCTCGCGTCACTCCAGTCATTTTCATATTCACAAGTGATGGAGTCCTTTATGGACATCGCTCGTGACATAATTATCAATCATCCTTCAGTAAAGACCTTGTCTCAGGATGAACTGTTTCCGTCCCCTGATAAGGAAAATGCGCCTAAATTTTATGATGTTTGCCGAAAAATCGTCAGGCTTCGAGAAGATGTTGAACTCCAGATAAAGCTGTTTGTTAAGGAGAAAAAAAGAGGAGAGGCGTCCTCTGAGACATCAATAAATATTAAATCAAAAGATGATGTTAAAGCCCTTGAAAATGCGCTTTGGGCAGCTGCATTCTGGCAGATTTTACATAGGATTACATCAGCAGAGGATGTCGTTTCTGTACTGAGCCAGGAGATCTTTCCTTGTAAATCAGAGGGACGGGAAAAGATCAATAACCTCCTGACGTTCCTTGGGACATGTCATGATCGATATGGGCTTGCGGCTCTATTGGGTTGGTTTTTCGAACGTTTCGAACAAGAAAAAGCACGGAATAATTACCTTGCCGCACAAAAGACGAAATCAGAAACAGAATGCCAGACTGCAAAGGATGAGCTCAGACTTGCTTTCGAAAAAATATCGAACCTGGAGGTGCAGTTGAATGCCACACAAACCGAACTGGCATCAGAAAGGGAGCAGCGGCGAATCGATTGCATACATCAAAAGGATGCCCAGGAGCAGCAACGAGTCCATACTTTGCAGGTGCTTGAAAGTGATATACAGCTTATATCTGAGTCCTTGGTTGCATTGACACGGGAGCCTCCAAAGGCGAAAGTTGCGCAAAATTACATGACTAGTGTGTTTGAAAGTCTCAATGAGGAAATAAAATATCTCAAGGAGCGTTAGATGAGCACTGTTATTGGATTCGATTTCGGCACGACAAACAGCCTGATTTCATTTGTAGAAGGTGGAAAAGCTATTGCTCTGCTTGATGATGGACGCCCGCATCCGTCAGTGGTCTGTTATCAAGGGGATATGACAATCGTAGGGAAAAAGGCGAAGGAGCGACTTTCCCAGGCAGGGCTAGGGGTTCTTGGTAATATCGTACGGTCGCCGAAGACACTATTAGGCGAACATAAGGTATATGTTGAAGGTGTGGCTCGAAGTCCAAAAGACATTGTGGCGGAAATTGTATCATACGTTCGAAAAATGGCCTTGCATTCACCTGCCGGTAAATCACTTGGGGCAAAGTTTGATAAGGCAGTTGTCACAATCCCGGTGAATATGAATGGACAACGGCGCAAGGAGCTGCGAGAAGCATTCCGTATGGCAGGGATAGCCATAACGCAATTCGTTCACGAGCCACTTGCTGCTCTTTATGGCCACCTAAGGACCAGCCCGGATTTCGAGGAGTCGTTGCGAGAATTAAATCTTGAGCTGGTGTTGGTGTTTGACTGGGGTGGGGGAACATTGGATCTGACTTTGTGCCAGGTTCTGGATGGTATGCTCGTGCAGATCAAGAATGATGGGCATAACGGCGTCGGAGGTGACCTCGTCGATGAAATGATCCGAAATGAGGTCATTAAAAGGGTACTTGAACAACGCGGTATCGAAAAGAAGTTGCCTGTGCAACCCAATGGGATGGAGCGACTACTAAGCCTTGCCGAACGATCAAAAATTGAACTCTCGACGAAGGATAAGTCACAAATATACGTTTCAGATTTCTTCCATACGACAGAAACTGATGCTGACCTTGAATATGAGTTGTCCAGGACAGAGCTTGAGGAAATATGCGAAGAAAAAATTGATGAAGGAATAATCCGCGTCCAGGAGCTTCTTGCCCAAGCAAATGTCAGCCCATCTTCGATTGCTCTTTGTCTTGCAACTGGCGGCATGGTCAATATGCCGGTAATAAAATCGAGATTACGGGAGATATTCGGGGCGCAACGCCTGCACGTCTCAGTAAGGGGTAACACCATAATTTCCGAAGGAGCAGCATGGATTGCACATGACGAGAAACGCCTCTCACTAGCAAAAAATATTGAATTATATGTAGCAGTTGACTCTCACTTTCCTTTAGTGAAGGCTGGAACCCTTATGCCTAGGGAAGGCGAGATACAGAAAGAGGAATTTCATCTTTATTGCACAGATCCACGTGATGGGGTAGCAAAATTTCAAATAACCAGCCCTTTGAAAACAGGAAAACGGGTATTGGCTACTGATCCGCGAGTAGTACTCGACAATTGTACGGTCAAAGTCGACAAGAATGCAAAGCCGTTCTTCGAGCGATTACATCTTGCGGTCACTATAGATGATAATCTTATTTTGAAGACTTCAGCAGTTTCATCTCTAGCAAAAGACTCCGATTATGTTGATATACATGATATCGAATTTGGTCTTGAACTGCCTTTAAAAGAAGATTTTAGTAAAGGTAGTAAATCTGGTTCCAGTGAACATAAGACCAAACCTCTCAAAGGATCCATCAGCATTAGATCAAATATATCCCATAGAAGAGACATGTCTCTTGTTCCGGGAGAATTGATGGAGCAGATTGACCCCTCGTATATGTATCACGGAAATAATCCACCCAAGAGACAACTTGAAGAGAGCTATTATTATTCGCTATGCAGCGTCTGTAAAAGAGCATGGAACGATCCGGAATGCACCTGCAGATGATGCCTTATTCAGAGATATTATTACCCGATGAGGTTTTTTGTTCCCATGACCACAACTCAATTGGCAGAGGTTCTGCGTCGTTTCTATACTGAAGATAATTGCCGAATCGTGTTCTGGTATGATGCCGACCAGGAATTTGAGGAAGGTCTATCCGACCTGACGCTTGACGGTGTGAATATCGTCCGACTCGATGAACTCGGCTCACTGGAAATCAAGATTCTCCTTGAGCTTCAAGACACCACCGGCAAATATCTCATCTATGCCCCGTATTCTGAGCCAGATGCAAAGGATGACTGGCTTCTGGATATTCGCCTTTATAGCCGCACGTTCCATGCAGACCAGGCTTCCATTCTTCTAAACGAATTAGGTTTGAATAGCCAAGTGTTAAGACCCTACATTGCCAGTAGAAGAACCTTTTTCCGCAGCCAGGACCGACTGAATCGACTGAAAAAGTGGGTCAAGCCGGAAGATACCGAGTCTGAGCTTGATTTGAAGATGCTTGCCGTCTTAATCAAAGCTGAACTGCCGGATATCTTTTCTATTCTGATGAGGCTTTTTGAAGAACTGTGCGAATCAGGTGAGCAACAACTGCTGCTTGACACGCAAACTTCATGGGATGAGATAGTTAAGTATGACCTTGCGGAACCTTTCTGGAATATCGTAACCGCTACATTTGGATACACCGAAGCCGAATCAAGCGTAAAAGACTTACTGATTCGTTTACTGGTCACTGATTTCGCCAAGGCCCTTAGAGGCTCGGTGCCTCTATCATTACAGCATTTCGTTCTTACCAGCCCCAGTCTTTCCCTTACTGCATCCGTATTTGCCAACCACTGGCGAAGCAACATTAATCACTACAAGAGTTACAAAGAACTCTCGGGAACCGTTTCCAAGCAGCTCAAGCTGGAAAACCAGCTTGCTGACCTCGACGAACAAGCCTTGCTAGAAGCAATGACATTTGAGGTGCTTGAACGGAAGATTATCCTTTGCCTCTTGGCGAAAATGAAGAACGGATATTCTTTCGGTGAAGAAGATAGATATGTAATCGCCCACAGGCTGGATGGATACTGGACAAATGCACAAATCACTTCGGGGGGTGTCGATTACCGAGTCATATATGGTGCCTTGTTGGCGGCAGCAGAACTATTCGCATTGAGGAGCAGCTACCATACCGGCCTGAGCTACCCGGATTCCCATACCATGTTTTCAGCCTACACCAAAAAACTCTACCGCTTTGACCAGCTATACCGGCAGTTCCATGAAAAGGCAGACCAAATAGAGCTTACAGGTACGGACATCATTAAAGGGCTTCGGGAGGACGTAGAAGCTTGCTACAGCAATTGGTTTATCGACCAGGTTGCCGTGACATGGGGGGCGTTTATTGAACCACCCAAAAATAGCGGATTACTGCAGGAGTGGCAAATACCCGGTGTTCAGAACCAGCAGGATTTCTTCGAGTCATCTGTTGCGCCTGCCATGAAAGCCTATCCCCAAGGCCGGGTCTACGTGGTCATCAGCGATGCTTTCCGTTATGAAGTGGCGGCAGAGTTGACTGATGAGCAGAATGCGAAAACCCGCTTTGAGGCGAACCTTACCGCGCAGTTAGGTGTTTTGCCGAGCTATACGGCACTGGGAATGGCAGCGTGTTTGCCGCACCAAACGCTCGACTACAAGACAAATGGCGATATTGAGGTAAATGGACTTCCGACTGCATCCCTTGAACAGCGGAGTAAGATTCTGGCGGATGTATCGGGAACGGCAATAAAGGCAGAAGAGCTGCTGGCAATGAGCAAGGAAAAAGGCCGTGAATTTGTTAAACCGTATCGGCTCATCTACATCTACCATAATCAAATTGATGCTGCTGGTGATTCGGCCTCTACCGAGTCAAATACCTTCCGTTCGGTTCGGGAAACCATAAACGAACTGCAAGCCTTGACCGGCTACATAATCAACAACCTGAACGGCAGCGTAGTCCTCATCACCGCCGACCATGGATTTCTGTTCCAGGAAACCTATCCAGGACAACATGATAAGAGCGGACTGGATAGCAAGCCCGACGGAACCCTGAAGGCTAAAAAGCGGTATCTGCTGGGAATCGGTCTAGGGAGCAATAAAAAGGTCTGGCATGGCAGTACGGGCCTTACAGCGGGAACGACAAACAGCGTTGAGTTCTGGATACCCAAAGGGGCGAACAGGTTCCATTTCACCGGAGGAGCCCGGTATGTCCATGGCGGGGCGATGTTGCAGGAGGTAGTCGTTCCCATCATAACCGTGAAAGGCGTCCGCGGTGCAGAGAAGCCGAGCAAGGTGAATATATCCCTCCTTGGCTCAGTGAAAAAGATAGTCAACAACGTGCAGCGGTTCGAGTTCATACAAACCGAAGCTGTATCGGAAAAGGTCAGGCCGGTCACGGTTACGGTCGCCTTGCGGGACAGCGAAGACCAGCTTATCAGCAATGAAGTGACACTGACATTTGACAGCACATCCGACCAGATGAATGAACGCAAGAAGTCGGTAAGCCTAATCGTCAAATCCGGCATATATGACAATAAGAAAGAATATTACCTTGTGCTACGTGATGTAGCTGATAAAACCGAAATCGAGCGGATTCCGCTGACGATTGACTTATCTTTTATCAATGAATTTTGACCCTGAAGGAACATTTATGGATAACCAACTGGATTGCAGTCTCGATAATCTTCTGAATCAGCACTTTGCCGGTAAGGTCGTCAGGAAAGACCTGACAAAATTGGTGAAGGAAGGGGCTAATGTTCCCGTCTATGTGCTGGAATACCTTTTGGGGATGTACTGCGCTTCGGACAATGAAGAAGTCATTCAGGCTGGCCTTGAAAACGTCAAGAAAATACTCGCCGAAAATTATGTTCGTCCTGATGAAGCGGAAAAAGTGAAATCCAAAATACGCGAGTTGGGCACCTATAAGGTCATTGACAAGGTTACGGTCAAACTCAACGAAAAACGGGACACCTATGAAGCACTCTTGTCGAACCTAGGGGTAAAAGGGGTCGAGATTGCCAGCGGTACTGTCAAGAAGTACGAAAAGCTGCTGGTTGGCGGAATCTGGTGCATTGTAACCCTGAATTATTACTACGAAGAGAATATGAAGGGGTCGCCATTCAACATAGGAGAGTTGAAGCCTATCCAGATGCCGAATATGGACATGGAAGGGCTTTTTGAAGGGCGAAAGGCGTTCACCCAAGACCAATGGATGGATGCTCTTGTCCGCTCCACTGGCATGGAGCCTTCAGTGCTGGAGCAACGTGTCAAGTGGCACCTCGTTGCCAGGATGATTCCATTTGTCGAAAACGGTTACAACGTCTGCGAACTGGGACCCAGAGGAACCGGCAAAAGCCACATCTACAAGGAAATCAGCCCGAACAGCATTCTGGTTTCGGGCGGACAGACTACCGTCGCCAATCTCTTTTACAACATGAGCAACAGGCAGGTGGGACTTGTAGGATTGTGGGATGTAGTTGCCTTTGATGAGGTGGCGGGCATCTCCTTCAAGGACAAGGATGGAGTCCAGATAATGAAGGACTACATGGCATCCGGATCCTTTGCGCGAGGCAAGGACCAGATATCCGCTAATGCGTCAATGGTCTTTGTCGGCAACATAAATCAGCCGGTTGATACTTTGGTAAAGACCAGTCACCTGCTGGCCCCGTTCCCGGAGACCATGATAGATTCGGCATTTTTCGACCGTTTTCACGGCTATATTCCCGGCTGGGAAGTCCCAAAGATGCGTCCTGAGTTCTTCACCAATCAATATGGTCTTATTGTGGATTACCTTGCCGAATATCTGCGTGAAATGAGGAAGTACAACTTTTCCGATGCCATCGACAAATATTTCAAGCTCGGAAACAACCTTAATCAGCGCGACACCATCGCAGTTCGCCGCACCGTTTCAGGTCTATTGAAGCTGCTGTATCCACACGGAGAATATGACAAGGAAGCAGTTCGGCAGTGTCTGCATTATGCATTGGAAGTACGCAGGAGAGTAAAGGAACAACTCAAGAAAATCGGCGGAATGGAATTTTACGATGTCCATTTCAGCTACATCGACAACGAAACAATGGATGAGCGTTTTGTCGGTGTTCCGGAACAAGGTGGTAGTTCACTAATTCCTGAAGGGCAACTGAAAGCCGGAACGCTGCACACCGTTTCCACCGGGGCAGCTGGGATGCTTGGGTTGTATCGCCTTGAATTGCAGGTAATAGGCGGCAGCTGCAAGCTTTCCCTTTCCGGTTTTGGTACGTCCACTAATGCCAAGGAGCCGGTTAAGGTTGCTTTTGATTATTTCAAAGCCAATCTGACCAGAGTAAGCGGCGTTGCCAAGGCTATTGACCATGATTACCACATGCACATGGTAGAGCTGCACAATACGGGACCGGCCAGTGCATTGACCCTTGCATCGTTTGTCTGCTTCTGTTCTGGACTTCTGAACAAGCCGATTCAGGGCCAAATGGTGGTTCTGGGTGATATGAGCCTTGGCGGGAGCATCATTCCGGCAGAAAACCTTGCCGAATCGCTCCAGGTTGCTTTTGACGCAGGAGCAAAGCGAATCCTCATTCCTATGAGCAGCGTATCCGACATTCCGACGATACCGGGTGAACTGTTCGCCAAATTCCAGACTAGCTTCTATGCGGACCCAGTAGATGCGGTTTTCAAGGCGTTAGGGGTTGATTAAAGGGGTAATTCATGACTGAACCTATCAAATTTTTTGAAGCACTACGAAAAGAAGCTGAGAGAATCGAAGAAGATAGCATCCATTCAGCAAAAGGGCATTTCAATTCTGCGAGCACATGGAAAAGGCGCCACTATTTGCTTGGAATACCTGCAACTATTTTAGGCGCTTTGGCTGGTGCAGCTATTATAAAGAATTATCAAGAAGTTGCAGGTGTACTGTCCTTGTCGGCGACAATACTCACAGCGTTAGTGACATTCCTGAAACCAACAGATACAGCCACATCCCATAAGAAAGTTGCCGACCAATATCTTGCTCTAAGGAATGATGCGCGAATTTTCAGAGAGGTTGAGATGCTAGAGGATAGTGACATCCAAACATTATCCGATAAATTGAAATCCTTAGCGGCACGTCGAAATGAACTAAATCAAAATAGTCCTGAAATACCTAGAAAAGCATTTGAAACCGCTCGATTAGGCATCAAAGATGGTGAAAATCAATATAATACCGACAAGGAGAATTGAATGTCACTTCTCGGCTATCTTCAGGACAAGGCAAGTGCTGCGGTGCTCTCAGTTTCCGAAAGAGATTCCATTAACAAATCAATTGAAACTCTCAAAGGTCGTATTAGCAGCTATTTTGAAAAAAGTTTGGTTCAACAATTTCGTTTTGGTTCTTCAACCCGCGGGACTATTTTGCCTCGGTCAATGGACGAGAAATCAGACATCGACTATATGGTTGTCCTTGAGGATAATGGCACGACATCTCAAGCCTATCTTAACAGGATGAAAGTCTTCGCCGAAAAACGATACAGCACATCAGAAATCTATCAGTCCAGCCCGACAATAGTTTTGGAGTTAAATCATATTAAGTTTGACCTAGTCCCTGCAATCGCGTCTCCATATGGAGGATACCAAATTCCTAATGGCTCTGGTGGATGGAGAGACACGAATCCTAACGATTTTAACAAAAAGCTTGAAGAAAAAAATAAGAATAATTCGAGTCTCATCAAGCCCACTATACGTTTAGTTAAATATTGGAATGCTATAAATGGCTATGCTTACGATTCATTTTCTTTTGAAAAATGGATAATCGACCGTTCTTACTGGGGGTGCTCAAATCAAAAAGATTATTTATTTAATATCTTTGACGGCTTGTCATCTGCAAATGAGCAGACCCAGTGGCGCAAGGAAAAAATCAATCGGGCGAAGACGATTATAGACAATATTCGTGAATACGAGCGACAAAACAAACCTTTAAGTGCAGAAGCCGAAGTGAAAAAACTTATTCCAGGGTAAAAGCATTGCAAACAGCCGAGTGGTAGCTGGACAATGGGAAATAGTCGGATTTACCTCAAGGGAGTGGAAACTTACGTGCAGGAATGAACTGAAGCCACTGGTTGATTTCTTTGTTAAGTAATTCAAATTCGAGAGGGATGGAGAATGACATCAGAGCTTGAACGTCGTTTCGACTTAGCGATGATGGGCATCTATCATCGCGCATGGGATGAAGCAAGATACCGGGCTACCCGGTTCCATCAAATGCTTTGTGACCACGGCGGACTTGAGACCGCCCAATTACTCTTGCACAGTAACCACGTATCTGAAGGCTACACCGCCCTATGGGAACGAGGGAAGCTAAATTTGACCGTGGAAGCCCTCGTCTTGCAACCCGAGTGGCACGACCTTTTTACTGATGAGGAAAGGGAAATTGCCTCAAAACGCCTCAAGGAGTATGGATATACCCACAACGGGACCAGTAGAGGCTAATCGTGAAAATCACTGAGATTACAAGGCGAGACATTATCGATGCAATGGGTATCGAAGGAGTGAATTGGTGCGGACGGCTGAATGAACCTGATTTTCTGAGCCGCATTTTCGATTTGCAAAGTCTCCCTTCTACCGATGGACGATTCAAAAATGCGGCAGGAGATATCTGGCAGCACAGGATTAACAATTACGATTGGGATGACGATTGGGTTTTTTACGATGACCGCTTCAGTTTGATGAGCGGCGATGACGAAGTATTTCTGCGCTTCCTCTGCGAAACCATTCATCCAGTTGTTCGAAGTGATGTTACCGAGACAGAAAGACTTTGCCAGTTGTACAACAGGTACTTGGAAAATGATGGTTATCAAATAGTTGAACGTACCAGAATGTCAGGTCATCCGCTGTTTACCGGAAGATACATTGGAGTCAGCTCTACCCCTGGAGTTAATGCGGCCCGAGAGGTCTTCTCTGGAGCAGATGCCAGTTATGTGGCACAGCAGATTACTCGGATGGAAGCTGCGGTCCAGAACGACCCAAGTCTGGCGATAGGGACGGCCAAAGAACTTGTCGAAACCTGTTGTAAGACTAACCTCAAAGCCCGCAATGTCGTACTACAGGGCAACCCAGAACTCGCCCAACTGCTGAAAATGACCGGCAAAGAACTTGAGCTAACGCCGGATGATATCCCTGAAAAGGCCAAGGCGTCTGAGACTATCAAACGTCTGTTGAGCAACCTTGCAACAATAACCCAGGGCATCGCTGAACTCCGAAACCACTATGGTACTGGTCATGGGAAGGATTCGAGAATGAAAGGGCTACACCCACGGCATGCAAAGTTGGCTGTAGGCGCGGCATCAACCCTTGCTGTTTTCTTAATTGAGACCCATCTGGTAAGGGGAATGAAGGACTGAGGTAGCTATTATAGGGGCTACAGACTACTAAGGCATGTGACACGAGAAATTTATGAATTATGGTGAAACGCTTGCTTATTGGTATCTTCGGTTAAACGGTTTCTTTCCGGTTTCTAACTACGTCCTACATCGAAAAGAAGATATCCTCACACGCTCTGCCGATTGCGACATAATTGCCGTTCGGCATCCTCATGTGCATGAAGAAATAGGCGGTCTGCCTGAAGACTGGCATGAGAAGTTTGCTGAGTTCGGAGTCGATATTTTCAGGAAAACCGTAGGCGCAATTGTCGAAGTAAAGACTGGAAAGTACACAAGGGAAATGCATAATAATATCGCGACATCGTTCAGTCCTGAACGGATATCTTATGCGGTAAAGCGGTTTGGATTCTGGCCAGCGGACGAAACAGGTAATATCTGTGAACACCTGAAAGAATACCCCCATTATGAGAACGAGACCCATTGTGTCATGAAGCTGTTAATCGCAGATATCCCTGCTCAACCCGACTTGCTGTTACATCAGATGCGCCTGGAAGAGGTGGACAGGTTCATATCTCGTAGATTTGAGCGGTATCGACAGAAGTTCTCTGACCGGCTTTTCTTTCCCTCTGACCTAATCCAATACATGATTTGGAAATTAACTCTAAGGTAAGAGGCCATACTGGCGTAAATGCTTTTAGATGTGATTTCACTAATTCAAGGAGGTTATAATTGGCACGTATATCTAATCGGAGAGATTTCGGTCCAACGCTTAATGCCGCAAAAGCTTGGATTGATAGCTGCCTTATAAAGGATGCCTCCATCTTCTCACCCGGTGAATCATTGTGGACTACCGATTTAATCACGGAAGTACGGCATGGGTTCGTAGATAACCCTGATGAGGGTGATGACGATTTCATGACCAAACTGACGAACCAACTGGCAAGTTGTTCTCCCAACGCAAAAAAACTAGCTGCTGAAATGTTTATTTGCCCTGTTCCTTTTCCCTTCGAACATGGGACCACAAGTGAAGATGTCTCACATTAAGCAGCTTTGGGAAGGGGCCGGCAGTTCTTTCC
This sequence comes from uncultured Geobacter sp., assembly GCA_964517595.1. Classification (GTDB taxonomy): domain Bacteria; phylum Desulfobacterota; class Desulfuromonadia; order Geobacterales; family Geobacteraceae; genus RPRC01. Next base: position 45,660 of record CAZFCG010000016.1, read on the forward strand.
CGGATACCCGATACTTCAGCGATGATGTTCTTAGAGGTATAGGCTCTGGCGGCCCAGCTTACATGACCGGCAGGTGGCGAGAGCTTGCATTCCTTATCAAGCTGTCCTTGGATATCAAGCAACGTACGGCAGAAGTCAGGGAGCAGATTTTCCACGACTACAATTTCTTCTTGGACTGGATAGCCGACGTTGAATAAGAAGGAAAGCGACAATTCCGGCAAATGCTTCGATATTTCGCATTTCCAGACCGCGTTGAACGGATGTCTGCCAACAATGATCGGAAACGGATTTTAAAAGCCTTTAACTACAACGATGTCGATTCGATGTCTGACAAGGAGCTTGATGGAAAACTGGCGGAAATCAGGCAGGAATATGCCGGGAAGTACCCCGGAAAAATCCTTGATTTTTATGAGTCGCCGCTTAAGGAGCTATGGAGTAGAGAAGATTACCTTTTCACCGCAGCAACCTTCGAAATGCTTCAAAAGCTTCATGAAGCTCCCACCAAGGCAACTTACGAGGCCCATAAAGCCGAAATCATCAGTAATGTGATGACCCCCCTGAAAACACTCCTCAAGGAAGTTGTGACCCAACTTCCAGCCGACATCACTGCACAGTTGGAAACCGAAAAGAACGTCTTTGCTCGGATATTGAAAAACGATTATGGAAAAGGCGGAGCCTACGAGTACTACTGGGGAGCGCTTTACCCAAAAGGTGGAGAGCGTACCAAGGATGCACAGCTTTTCATATGGATAGATCATCAAAGCCTCGAAGCAGGCTTTTACATGGGTGAAGATGCGACCGCACAAAAAGAGCGATTTCTTAGAAACGCCAGGCTCAATTGGGAACAAATTGGGGGGCTTCTGGATGGCCGGGAAAGAGATAAAACCCTTTCTCTTGGCGGGACAGATCGTATATTCGGTGGCAATAACCTGTCGTTTCAGGACTGGCTCAAAAATATTACTGCCACGACCATGAGGGCAGGCGTTTCCATCAAAAAGGAAGACGTGCTTGGAACCTCCAAGAAAAACCTCATTGAGAAAATTACCCAGCTCTTCAAAAATCTGTTCCCGGTGGTTTTGCTGGCGATATCTGACAACCCAATGGACGAGATTCTTCCGGCAGGCGACCGTTCTTCAGGACAGGACACAAAACAGCAATTCGACACCTACGAAATTCAGGATGCCATGAAAGAGCTATTCATGGACGAACCAACGTTCCAAGGCATCCTCGACCTACTGGCCTACAAGAAGAACATAATCCTTCAAGGTCCTCCTGGGGTCGGCAAGACATTTATCGCCAAGCGACTGGCCTATGCCGCTATGGGAGTAAAAGACTCAAGTCGTGTCGCAATGATTCAGTTCCATCAATCGTATTCGTACGAGGACTTTATACAGGGGTATCGCCCAAGTGACAGCGGTTTCGCTCGCAAGGATGGAGTGTTTCACGATTTTTGCACTGAAGCGCGAAAACATCCGGATAAGGACTATTTTTTCATTATTGATGAAATCAATCGTGGCAACCTGAGCAAAATCTTTGGTGAGCTGTTGATGCTCATTGAAGCAGATAAAAGAGGGGATGATTTCGCAGTACCATTAACCTATTCGAAGACTTTGGAAGAGAAATTTTATATACCCAAAAGACTGCACTTTATAGGCACCATGAACACAGCGGATAGGTCGCTGGCCATCGTCGATTATGCCTTGCGCAGGCGCTTCAGTTTTGTAGGTTTGCCTCCCGTTTTCGAAGCAAAGTTCGAGCAACATATCGCTGACAAAGGCGTTCCCAGTGAATTGGTATCGCGCATCGTGGGCAAACTCAATGATTTGAATCGCGACATAGCCAACGACAAGAAGAACCTCGGCTCTGGCTTCTGTATTGGCCATAGTTATTTCTGCCCAGGCGATTCCCCCCAAGCCGACTGGAACGCATGGTATAAAAGGGTTATCGACTTCGAGGTGGCCCCCTTATTGCGGGAATACTGGTTTGATGACGTGGAAAAAGCTGAACGACATATCACGGAATTACTAGCCGACTAGTATGCGTATCCCGATTCAAAACATATATTACATGCTCTGCTACGCATGGAATAAGCTTGAGGAGAAAGACATCGTAGATGCCCATGTCGAAGACTGCGATGACATCCTCGATTTGCTCGCGTTGGTGTTGGAAAACGCAACGACCCATCTGCTGAAGCGTGGTCTAGACCGCAACTATCTTGACCACCATGAAGATCGCTCAACCCTACGCGGAAAAATCGGTTTTGCGCCATCTATCCGGCGGAACCTATTGACCCATGCAATGGCACACTGCCACTTCGATGAGCTGCATTACGACGTTCTCCACAACCAACTGATTAAATCAACGATTTTGCAGCTCGTCCTTTGCAAGAGACTCGACGCAGGTATTCGGGAAAGTCTGGTTGCCCTCTATCGTAGGTTGCACGGGATAAACGAAATCGTGCTTTCGAAAAAAGCGTTCCTTTCAGTTCGTCTTCACCGGAATAATTACTTTTATGGATTCCCCTTGAGAATATGCGAGCTTATTTTTGAAAATAACCTAGCTACAGAAGAAAGCGGCGATTCGAAGTTTAAGGACTTTCTCCGCGACAAAGAAAAAATGGGAAAACTTTTCGAGGAGTTCGTTCGAAATTTCTACCGCAGAAAACAAAGTCAGCATCAGTATCATGTGCACCGAGAAGATATCCACTGGAATGCTGTCGAATTAAAAGATGGCTCGTTACAAGCCTTGCCTAAAATGCAAACAGACATCAGCCTGGAATCAAGCCAGCGCAAGCTCATCATCGATACAAAATACTATGTGGATGCCTTGCAAACAAGCCAACACGGCAAGGAGGCAATTCAATCGGGGCACCTGTATCAGCTATTTTCGTATCTTCAAAACGTTAAAAATAGCAGTTCAGGAAGACCCTGTGATGGGATGCTCCTTTACCCAAAGGTGGACAAGGATTACGATTTCCGTTACCAGATTCATGGCCATCAGATTTCGGTGAGAACCATCAACCTGAATCAGAATTGGAAGCTGATAGAGCGCGATTTGCTAGGGATGATTAGATGCTGAGGATATCCACACACATAGCAATCTTGGAAGAACAGCGAAAGAGGGTAGCATGTCGTAAGTGGCCAGATGAAACATCCACTTCGACGTCATGTTAAAGCAGACAGGAATAATTCGAGGTATTCATGGCTTATTTGGGGGGATAGTTCCGAATTTTTTTTGTTGCAACATTCGCGATTCGCGAATAGAATATGCATTATGATTCTCAAACCCCAAGACATCGTTATCCTCCTCAAGCTCGTTACCCTCGGCAACCAGCAATGGTCGTACAGTTCCCTTGCAAACGAGCTTGCCATGAGCCCGTCAGAGGTTCATAGCGGCATAGGTCGTGCGACTGCGGCACGCCTGTTTGATCCTCAGCGGAAAGTACCAATCCTGAAGGCTCTGCTTGAGTTTCTTGTTCATGGTGTGAAATACGCCTTCCCTCCCGATAAGGGTCAACCTACCCGTGGCATACCCACCAGTTACGCCGCACCTCCGCTGAACAAATTGATTGTCCAACCCGACGAACCACCACCTGTATGGCCGTATCCTGAAGGTAAGGTTCGAGGAATCGAATTTTCACCCCTTTACCGCTCGGTACCCAAAGCAGTGGCCAACGATTCCGCTCTTTATGAACTGCTTGCCCTTGTAGATGCTATCCGTGACGGGCGGGCGAGAGAGCGCGAACTGGCCGTGAAAGAGCTTACCGCGAGGCTGTCGCATGAGTAATGCTGCTGAGGTCAAACAGGCTCGGCCATCTGAACTGCGAGGAGGTGTGCCCGGATTGAGCAGGAAACTGAAAATTGATAGCCAGTTCACGCCGTGCCCTGTCGAAGATAGTGACGAGCTGTTTCCGAACGGGATATTCGTCTTCAACATAACCAAGATGACCGAATACATCATGCACAGCCGAATCCCCTGTGAAGAGGTCCAGATAAGAGATTTCAGCAGGGGCACGTCCAAGTTCAAGGAAGAGCACCTGGCAGCGGTTGACATCACCAGACCGATTATCGTCGCCGAAATATCCCCTGGCCGTTACAACGTGATTGACGGCAATCACAGGATTGAGAAGGCCCGGCGGCTTGGAATGGAAACGATAAGGGCGTACAGGCTTGGCCCGGAACAACATCTGAAGTTCCTGACAACCAGCCAAGGCTACAATGCCTATGTCGAATACTGGAACGGAAAGCTGAAGGATGAAAAGCGGGCTACTGAGAGGCTGAAGAAGCATGAATAGAGCAGTTGAGGCAAATCTGGCTATGATTCGGCACGTTGCCGCCCGCCTCGGCCATTTACGGGAAAGAGTTGTATTCCTCGGTGGTGCTGCTACCGCTCTTCTCATCACCGATGAGGCCGCTCCCGATGTCCGGGTAACGGTCGATGTTGATGTGATAGTGGAAATCGCGTCGAGAGGTGACTACTATCGCCTGGCTGAATCGCTTCGTGCTGCGGGTTTTTCCGAAGATTCTAGGGAAGGTGCTCCGGTCTGCCGATGGTTGGTGGAAGGAATCGCGGTTGACGTGATGCCCACCGATGCGGAAATTCTCGGTTTCAGCAATCAGTGGTATCAACAGGCATTGGAAAACTCCGTTGTACGGCAGGTCTCAGACGATATGGCAATCCGCCTGGTAACGGCGCCCTACTTCCTTGCCACCAAGATTGACGCCTTCCACAACCGAGGTGCCGAAGATTACATTGCCAGCCACGATATGGAAGATATCATCACCCTGCTGGATGGTAGACCGGAAATTGTTGATGAAGTAAGAAACGCCCTTGAAGATGTCAAAGTATACCTTTCCCGGAAATTCGGAGAGTTTTTGAACAACCGGTCATTCCTTGATGCCTTGCCGGGTCATCTTCTACCCGACTCAGCGAGTCAGCAGAGAGTTCCGATTCTGATGGAAAGAATAAGGGCTCTTGCCAAGCTGAGACCATGATAAAGCCCCACGCTGCATAGGGCTGAGTGAGATGTGAAACGAAAACTCAGGACCTTCTTCCCTGATTCATGCGGCATGCGTACTGCCTACCAGCCATCTGCCATATTATCGGACAAGCCACCTTTGCCGATGGGCTTTATACAGTCATGCCTATAGTCGCGTATCCGCTTCATACAATAATCAATGGCCCCCTCATCCCTATAAGGGGTGATATCAATACATTTCTGGTTAAATACACTCCTATCCCTATCATCAGTAACCCTACTGACGGCTTTGCGGAAAATATCTTCATGCTCGGATAAGGTATGTTTCTCGTATTTCCCCGGACAGTTGATGAGCAGGTGGAAATGGTACTCATTTCTGGCGACACTGCTTAAGTGTTTTTCCAGGAAAGCGAAGCCCTCTACATTTTTTCCGCGTTTCTTGTATTTCCTCGTGTAGAGAATCTGGTTGTACCTATCCAAAAGCACGTTGAGATGTCGGCATAGCCTTGCAACACCCATTTTCTTTCCAAAGGTCACGGTGATTAAAAAATCAAACGGACCTTTATCGACGATGAATTGGTGGAAAGGGTCTGTCATGGTTTTTAAAGGTTTTCTGCACTTCTTTTTTTGAATTGAAGTTGGGAATGGATTTGTCCTTTGGAAGCCTCCACAATTAGTTGATGTATGTCTATATGTTCTCATTTCTTCATTCCTTAATGGCTAATTGCCTCTTAGTTGATAGTATTCTCCCATCAAGACGCCTCAAAAAAAGCCTCCCGTGGGTTCAACTCGCCGGTTTTCACCGGAATACATGATGAAAGCTGCCCGTAGCAAAAGATCAAAACATATTCCTGTCATATCAAATTACTATTTACAGAACTTTAGTTCAGAACGAGCGGCAAGCTGGAAATCTCCACTTTTAGCCGGCGAAGATTTTGCGAGAAGGGTCAAAGATTCGGGTTATTGCGGCAGTGCGTCTCGAATTGGAAAAGACCTACCCGCGACATCGTCTAACAGGTCGCGGGTAGGTGAATATTTTCCTCAATTATCCATATCTTCTTCCTCCATACCCGCCAATACAAATATGTTGCACTTTTCCTTAAAGTCTACTCGCAAAGATTTTGACTCTTTACGCACCTTTCTCATTCTCTTCAGTTTTTCTCTGTATTCGGATTTTTCTTGGCCATTCATCGCATCAAATGTTTTACGAGACCATCTCCAAGATTTTTCACTCATCAAACTACCGTAAAGGCCTACTGCTGGTTTTTCTGCCTCAAACAAATACCAACCCACTCGTGAGCCATAGGGACTCACATCTGGATAAAAGTAATGAAATTTGCCATCTGCAATAATTTCATCGGGCGGTATTACAATCCGCTTTTGAATGGACCTTACAAACCTGACAACATCAGATTTACTATTTTCTTCCTTTACACAATAGACTTTAGGACTTGCAGCGCTGGTGTCTGCTTTCTTGCGTCGCCCACGTCGTTTCCCAGGGGCGGGAACCGCCACTGGTTCGGGCAGATAGGGCTTTTCGGCCTGCTCCTGCAGCCACCGATCCACTGCATCCTCGTCCCATACTGTCGATCTTCCAATCTTCATCGGTTTTGGAAAACCTCTTTTCTCCATGTCCCTCTTAATAGCGTTTCGTCCCCGCCCCCCTAGTTTCTTTGACAATTCTTTGAATTTGATTACCTTCATATCAATCCTCCAGGACTTATATTTGGCTGCCTAACACTCTTCATCGTCTAACCACGACCTTATCAACGCACTTGGCGAATAAGAAATTTCCTTTAACTTACTGCAAATGTATAGATTTCTGTATCTCTGCTCTCTCATGTCTTCATGGTCATATAAACATTGTGTCGCAATTTTTAAGGCTTGTTGAATTTTAGGAATGCGTATTCCATTTTTCTTTGAGTATTGTTTACCAGTGAAAGGGCTGGCTCCTTTTGATAAATTCTCAAGTATCTCGAAAGCCTCTAATATACCCATCTCATTTTCGTCCATTTTTTTTAATCTCTTGTGTTCTGCCAGAATGCCGACTCTGAATCCAAGTTTCTTTGACGAGTTGAACCTGATCCACTTCATACTTATTCCTCCTCTAAATTTTTTGTGACCAACACCCTTTATTTATGCGCCAGTCACTAAACGTGATGTCAAATAAAAAAAGCCGGGGGGTACCCGGCTGAAAGTGATGTAATATTTAATTGTTATGAATAATCACGAAGAGTCACAAGGTGACGATTGAGTATTATTATGTGACTATTTTGCAGGGTGTTTATGCACTCTCCGCCAAACCCTAGCTTCAAGTGCGTCTTTTTCTTTTTTAGTATTGGACCCCACATTCGGAAATAAGGCTAAGCCGATTGCAAGAGCAGGTAGGTTTACCTGGATACTATGTAAGGCCCCCCTTGGGCATACGTTTTACGGTATGCTCAGCT
>CAZFCG010000017.1:0-12467 GCA_964517595.1 uncultured Geobacter sp.
GACAACGGCCTTTCACGCCGTCGACAGGGGTTCAAATCCCCTTGGGGACGCCAAAAATTTCAATAGGCTACAGCAGCTCAGTTTTTGGGTTACAAGAATTGGGTTACAATTTTTCCTCAGGAGACCTTCTCTTGAGGAATTTTTGTTTTAAGCAGGTCTTCCACTACCTGCCCGATGCCGCTGCCTCCCAGAGCCGAAAGAATTTCGCTCTGGTCCGTGTACAGCCCCGCGCTTTTCGTATAGCGGTCCGTCGTAGTCGCCCGATAATGTCCCATGAGAACTTGGGCAGCATTCAGGCCTGAACTCACGAACGTGATAGCTGCACTTTTATGCCGGATGGCATGAAAACCGAAGGGCTTCACATGGGCCTTCCGGCAGAGTCGCTCCATGAAGTGAATGCGCTGGGTGAACGGCTGCCCCAGAAATGTGTCGTTCTGAAGCTGCATGAACACATTGTCCACCTTGCAGGGGCGGGCATCCCGCCACCACTTGAGCGCCTTGACCAGTTCCGGGTGCATTCGGAGCCAGCGCACCCGTTCCATTCCATTCCCCGACTTGTTGTCGGTCAGCCTGATTTTTTCCTTCTGAAGGTCCACGTCACTCCACGTCAGCCGGAAGATTTCGCTTCTGCGTCCTCCCGTGAAGTACAGGGTCAGCAGCATGACCAGGTCCTGCCCTTCTGCCTGCTGGAACACCTTGATGACATCACTTTCCGGTGGAACATAGCGCTCTCCGTGCTTTACGGGAAATGGCTTCACCTTCAGAAATGGTGGTGCCACCTGTGGAAATCCCTCAAAGAAGTCAGAACCCCAGTTCCATGCAGCCAGCAGATTCTTGCGATACTTGTTGGCGACGTTCGCCCCGCGCTCATCCTTGATTCTGGAAAGAAACTCATAGGCTCTTGCCGAAGTGATTTCCGCGATGTCATGGATGCCCTTTTTGCCGCAGTAGGCGAAAAAGTCCTTCGTTACCAGCTTCTTTTCTACATAGGTCTGTCGGCTCATGGTTCGCTGAACATGGGTAAGGTAACTATCTCCCCACGCTATAAGCAGTTCTAATGCCGTGGGGATCATCATCCCCTCCCGTGCGAGCCTTTTTTGCTCTTCCTCCCATTCTTTTGCGGCCCGCCATTCCGGGCCATGCTTTTTCCCTGCCGGGAACATTTTGCAGGCTACCTGCCTGCCGTTCACGATGACTCTCGCCATCCAACAATTTCCTTTGTCCGGTCTCAACGTCGGCATTGCTGAAATACTCCAACACTGTGCCCCATCGAAACCTCCAGCGGTATCCAATGCGCCTGCCGCCCAATAAGTAGGCTATCTTTTTTACCGTTCTGGGGTCAAGGCGCAATCTATGGGCGACTTGTTGCAGTGTTAAAATCGTATCAAGATCACAATGCACGGGAATACCCTTACTGTTGTTGTTTAGTTTTTAGATATGAATCTGTTGTATTTCGAAACAAGCTCCAGTATTGATGTGCAGTTATTCTGAAGTAACATTTTTTCTTTATGTCTTCTAACTCCACTTTTGCTCATATTTAATAATTCAGCAATTTCCGTGCTAGTTTTTCCTTTTAGAATTAAGTAAAAAACTTCTCTACCACGAGGTGTGAATTTAATTTCTTTGCATGTATTTTGACCATGATTAAATGTACATAATATTTTAATAGTTTTATTCACGTTCATTTTCTTTCTTATATCTTCAAGATGACGGTAAATTGTTTTACGACTAACACCGAGTTTTTTGGAAATGACTTTTTATGGAAAGTCCGATCTGAAGAAACGTGATGATTTCTTTTTGTCTTGGTGTAAAATAGTTTTTCATTACTACTTCTCCTGCAAGGTCGGAAAGTTATGGTTACCTCCCTCTTAGCATGGAGAAATCATGTCGTGCAGTGGCCAAATTACCCAAAAGGACATCTTTTGATAAAAAGTACTAGGCTTTATATATTCTTTAATAATATGTAATTATTGATAATTTTTTAAAATTACTTTCTTGAAACGAGGAGGAGGCGTTTGCTTTGGCTCGGCTGCAATGGTCAGCACAAAACGTTTGATTTTGACAATGCGCCAATGTAATTTCGGGGGGGGGGGCTTAAACTGGTAGAAGAAAAGGAATTTGCGGCCATGTGTCCGTGGTTAGGCGTTTCCAGAGACTTTAGTTTTTACTGAAAACATAATGAACGAACACGTAGATTATGGAAGAAAGATGACTGACGGTCGATGACATTTATAAATATTTCTATGTAAATGACGAGACAGTCTATATTGAATCAAACAACAAGTTATGCCAAGTATATTGAGCGTTGATGGATTTTTATACAAGACGAATTGGCTGATTGGAGTTTGTCCGGTGGTGCAGCTTATAATCTGACAAACCGGAAATAGAGCATCAAGGGGCAAGTATGGCCGAATTGATTCACGATAAGATAAAACAATCCATTCAGGCAGCTGAAGGACTGTATTATCGCCTGATATTACTGGTAGGGAAGACTGGATCTGGCAAAACAGGCGTTCTGCGGAAAGTTGCTGAAGAGTTCGGTTCATCCGTTCTTAACGTCAACTTGGCGCTTTCAGGAGAACTGTTAGAACTGACGGTAAAGCAGCGGTCTCTTCGGATTCCGGGCATCCTCGATCAGATCGTGGAACAGATGCAATCACCTGTGCTGCTGGATAATCTCGAAATCCTCTTTGATAAAAACCTCCGGCAGGATCCTTTGCGGCTGTTGCAGTCCATCTCAAGAAAAAGAACTGTAGTGGCTTCATGGAATGGAGTCATAACATCTGGGAGGCTGTTGTACGCCGAAAACGGTCATCCTGAGTACCGCAACTATGACTCGGTCGATGCGCTTATTGTGAGCATGGATGGTACGTCTACATTGGATTCGGTAAAAGAATAATAGAGAGGCAGAATAAATATGAAATACGGAGACCTTATCCAATTCGATCCGATCGAGTCGGTTGTTCAGTTGCGTGACGCGGACAAATCGAGTGCCGCACATACACTCGTGAGCACCTATGTTATTTCTGAGGAAATGGCTGAACGGCTCATCCATCTTGTCATTCCTCAGTTGCAGTTCGATATGCCGGTCGATAACAAGGGCTTGCTGGTTGTTGGTAACTACGGCACAGGTAAGTCGCATTTGATGTCGGTGGTCTCCAGTCTTGCCGCAGACGCCTCTTTGTTGGAAGAACTGAACCACACGGGTGTCCGCGATGCGGCATCTCAAATTGCTGGTAGATTCAAGGTAATTCGTACTGAAATTGGTGCCACTACTATGTCTTTGCGTGACATTCTGGTGGCCGAGCTGGAAGAAGGTCTTGATAAGCTTGGGGTGGACTATGAGTTCCCCGAAGCTGGAACCATCACAAGCCATAAACGGGCCTTTGAAGATATGATGGTCAAGTTCGGCGAAGTGTTTCCCGAACATGGTCTGTTATTGGTGGTCGATGAGTTGCTCGACTACCTGCGCACGCGCAAGGATCAGGAACTGATACTCGACCTCAACTTTCTGCGCGAGATAGGCGAAGTATGCAAGGACCTACGCTTCCGTTTCATGGCTGGCGTTCAGGAAGCCATCTTCGATAGCCCGCGTTTTGCTTTTGTCGCCGACAGCATTCGTCGGGTGAAGGATCGTTTCGAGCAAGTTCTCATTGCTCGTAGTGACGTGAAATTTGTCGTAGCCGAGCGTCTGCTTAAAAAGACTACCGCACAACAAGCCCAAATCCGTGACTATTTGATGCCTTTTGCCAAATACTATGGCGGGCTCAATGAGCGTATGGACGAGTTTGTTCGACTCTTTCCAGTGCATCCCGATTACATCGATACTTTTGAACGGGTCACCGTGGTGGAAAAGCGCGAGGTGCTCAAGACTTTGTCTATGAGCATGAAAGCCATTCTCGGTAAGGATGTGCCGCAGGACGAACCTGGCCTGATCGCTTTCGACAGCTACTGGAATACTCTTAAGCAGAATCCTTCTTTTCGTGCGATTCCTGAGATCCGGGCAGTCATTGATTGCAGCCAGGTGCTGGAATCCCGGATCGAAAACGCCATTACTCGTAAACAGTACAAGCCGATGGCGTTGAGACTGATCCATGCTCTGTCCGTTCACCGGCTCACTACTGGTGACATCTATGCCCCCATGGGAGCGACTGCCGAAGAGCTGCGTGATCGCCTTTTCCTGTTCGATCCGTTGATCGCAGAGCTTGGTGGTGATGAACCTGATAAGGACCTACAGACCCATGTGGAAACGGTCCTGCGTGAGATACTCAAAACGGTCAGCGGACAGTTCATCTCCTTTAATGCCGATAATCGCCAGTTTTATCTCGATCTCAAAAAGACCGACGATTTCGATGCGTTGATCGAGAAAAGGGCCGAGAGCCTGGACCAGACCCAACTCGACCGTTTTTATTACGAGGCACTCAAGCGGGTCATGGAATGCCAGGATGTGACGTATGTCACCGGTTACAAAATCTGGCAGCATGAACTGGTCTGGCAGGAGCACAATACGACTCGTACCGGATACCTCTTTTTTGGTGCTCCCAACGAGCGTTCCACCGCTGTGCCACAGCGGGATTTTTACCTTTATTTCCTCCAGCCCAATGACCCACCACGCTTTAAGGATGATAAGGCCAGTGACGAACTCTTTTTCTGCCTGAAAACTACAGACGAGGAGTTCGATATTACGCTGAAAAACTATGCAGCAGCGCTGGACCTTGCAGCTACCTCATCGGGCCACGCCAAGGCCACCTATGAATCAAAGGCCAACGGTTTTCTGAAGAAGCTGGTTCATTGGCTACAGCAGCACATGAGTGATGCCTTTGACGTCACATATCAGGGGCGTACCAAGTGGATTTACCCTTGACCGAATGGGCCAAGGGTAAATCCATCCGAAAGTTGTCTGGTCTGTCGCCCCACGAGACCATCAACTTCCGTGACCTGGTCAATACCATCGCCGGAGTCTGTTTAGCTCCTAATTTCGAGAACCAAGCTCCGGGATATCCTGTCTTTTCAATCCTGATCACCGATAAAAATCGTGCTCAGGCCGCACAGGATGCTCTGCGGACCATCGCCGGACAGCATCGTACCAAGCAGGCAACTGCCGTGCTGGATGCCCTTGATTTGCTTGATGGCGAAAAAATTGTTCCCTACAAGTCGAAGTATGCCCTGTTCATCCTTAATGTCGTCAAGGCCAAGGGGTACGGTCAGGTTGTCAACCGTAGTGAGATTATTCAGGACGACCACGGGCTGGAATACATGAACCCAGGAGGTTTTCGTCTGGAACCCGAATGGGTGAGTGTCCTGGTAGCAGCTCTGGTCTATTCTGGGGATGTCGTGTTTGCCATCCCAGGTAAAAAATTCGATGCCACCGGATTACAGCAATTGGCTGCAACCAGTATGGATGAGTTGACTCGATTTAAACACTTGGAGCAACCCAAAGAATGGAATTTGCCTGCAATCAAGGCTCTGTTTGAACTGCTCGGTATGACACCGGGAATGGCTCAGCTTGTTACCCAGGGCAAGGACGAGCCTGTGCAGAACATGCAGCAGGCGGTAAGCATGATCGTCAAGCGTATAGTCATGACTCAGCAGGCCCTGCGTGAGGGGCTTTCCTTCTGGGGGGTGGATCTGCTCGCGACTACAGATCTGGCCAGCCAGGTCAGCGGATTGGACGGTGCCAAGGTATTTTTTGAATCGCTGCAGGGGTACTCTACTACGGGTAAGTTGAAAAATTTCCGCTACAGCGTTTCCGAAGTGCTGGCTCATGAAAAGGCTGTGAAATCACTGGATGAGTTGGATACCTTGCGTGATTTTATCATGAATTTCAGCCCGACAGTGTCATGGCTCTCCACGGCAGAGGCCGTGTTGCCTCCCGAACATGAATGGGTGGACCGCATGAAAACTATCCGGCAGGATGTGCTGGATATTCTCAAGCAGATCAATGTGACCAAGCTGCGTAGTCAGTCCAAAAGCATCGGGGACAAACTGCAAGGACTGAAAAAGGATTACATCACTATCTACATTAGCCTTCACACCAGAGCCCGACTTGGTGTGAACGACGATAAGCGTAAGGCTGGATTGCTTAATGATCAGCGGCTGCAGACACTGCTCAAGCTGGCCGGTATCGACCTGATGCCCAGGCAGCAGCTCAATGATTACCAGACTCGTCTGGCTGGACTGAAAAGTTGTTTTGCCCTGACCAATCAGGACCTCGAAAAGTCGCCCATTTGTCCCCATTGTGGATTCCGGCCTTCGATGGAACATTGTATATCGGCTGGCTCACAGGTGATAGATCAGATGGATGCCCAACTCGACACTATGGTGAAGGCCTGGACATCTACCATCCTCAGCAATCTGGAAGATCCGATCACCCAAGCCAATATGGATCTTTTGAAGATCGATGACCGCGATAGGCTGGAAGACTTTATGAAGTCCAGGGAACTGCCCATGCCGCTGGACAGTAATTTTGTTTATGCTTTGAAGGAAGTGCTTTCTGGACTGGTCAAAGTCACTGTCAAGGCACGGGAGTTGCAACGAGCTCTGCAGGCTGCCGACGGTCCGGCCACTCCGGCAGAGATGAAGAAACGTTTTGAAGCATACCTTGATCAGCTCACCAAAGGCAAGGACCAGGCCAAGGTGCGGATAGTCATGGAATAAGAGCGACTAGGCTGAGACATCAGACGAAAGACAAGGATTATGAAGATGCAAGAACTCAGTTTGTTTAACACTCTGCCTGAAGTACCGCAGAAGCCCTCCGGCCCGGTGACCTGTCTCGGCATGACTTTTGAAAATGATGAGGCACGTCGCGCCTATTTCACTGAGAAACTGCGCAAAAAGCTCCAGGATCCAGAATTCCGTAAGATTGAAGGCTTTCCCATAGGCAGCGATGAGGACATCCTGATTTTAAGTGATCCGCCGTACTATACAGCCTGTCCGAATCCGTGGATTGCCGACTTCATTGCTGAGTGGGAAGCCCAGAAGCCGAAGCAGCCTGAAGGTTATCACTATCACCGTGAACCCTTTGCGGCTGATGTCAGCGAGGGGAAGAACGATCCCATCTACAACGCACATTCCTACCATACCAAGGTGCCGCACAAGGCCATCATGCGCTATATTCTCCACTACACAGAGCCGGGGGATATCGTGTTCGATGGCTTTTGTGGAACCGGTATGACGGGGGTTGCCGCGCAGATGTGCGGTAGTAAAGAGGCTGTACAGTCATTAGGTTATCGTGTCCTGGGTGACAGTTCTATTTTTAATGATGAAGAAAATGCAATTTCAAAACTTGGAGAAAGAAAAGCTATTCTTACGGATTTGTCTCCTATTGCAACATTTATATCAAATAATCTAAATAATATAATAAATAGTACAAAATTTAATAATGCTTATAAAAAATTATTAAAAAAAGTTTCGGATATTGAATCTGATATTTATATAGCCTATACTGATGATGGATCACGATGTGGTGTAATTAATTACGTTGTATGGAGTGATGTATATATATGTACAGAGTGTTTTCATGAGTTTGTTTACTGGGATGTTGGTGTTGATTTTGATAAAGGAGAAGCTAAAAAAATTTTTAATTGTCCTTATTGCAACGCTGAACAGTCGACTAGATCATTGCAAAGATCCTATGAGACAACAATAGACACACTGACTAATCTCCCTATTAAAATATTTAAGCAAAAGCCAGTGATGATTAGCTATATACCTTCTGGCAAGAAAAAACTCCAAAAAGTTTGGAGTGCCGGAGATGAAAAAAAGTTGAGAGCGATAACTGTAGATGATGATGTTTTATTCAATTTTCCAATTGTCGAAATGCCAAAAGGCGATCGTTGGCACAGAGATGCTTTTGAAGATAAAGGGGTAACTCATCTCCATCATTTTTATACTAAACGAACGATTATTGCCCTAGCAAAGATTTTAAATGCAATAAAAGAAGGTGATTTTGACTATAAAGAAAGAATTTCTCTTCTTTTTCTATTCACGTCTTTTGCTGATAGAAATGCAACAAAGCGAAATAGATTCATAATTAATAAGTATAATCCGCAAGGTCGTGTGAATGGACCGATGACTAACTGTTTATATCTTCCTAATATATTTTGTGAAATGAATATGTTACGATTGATGAATGATAAACAGAAAGATATCCTCTCTGCACTTCAAAGTAGCAGTTTTAGAGAAAATAATCGCTCTATTATTAATACTGGATCATCATTAAATTTGATAAATATTCCAACATCTTCTGTTGATTATATTTTTACTGATCCACCTTTTGGTCATAATATCCAATATTCAGAACTAAATTTTGGCTTGGAGAGTTTCCTTGGTGTAAAATCTAGCGGAGATTCCGATGCTGTTGTTAACGAGATTGCTGGAAAATCTCTACTAGTGTACACCAACATGATGTCAAAGGCTTTCTCTGAATATTACAGAATTCTTAAGTCCGGGAAATGGATGACAGTAGAATTTCATAATTCAAAAGCATCTATATGGAATGCAATCCAAGAAGCAATAGGTAGGGCAGGGTTTGTGATTGCTCATGTGGCAACACTAGATAAAAAACAGAAAACTATTCACCAAGATACGAATATTAGCGGAACAGTTAACCAAGATTTAATTATTTCTGCTTACAAGCCTAATGGAGCACTTGAAGAGCGATTTAAATTGACTGCTGGAACAGAAGCTGGGGTTTGGGATTTCATTAGAAATCACCTTTCGCAACTACCGGTCTCTGTGGTCAAATCTGGAGAAATGGAAATCATTGCCGAGAGGTTAAATTATCTCTTGTTTGACAGAATGGTTGCCTTTCATGTCCAGAGAGGAGTCTCTGTGCCTCTGTCTGCAAGCGATTTTTACAAAGGACTATCTCAGCGATTTGCTGAAAGAGATGGGATGTATTTATTGCCTGAACAGACAGCAGAGTATGACAAAAAACGAATAAGTGTAAAAGCTGTTGAACAATTATCTCTGTTTGTTTCTGACGAAGCATCTGCAATTGAATGGCTCCGCCGAAATATCAAGGAAAAGCCGCAGACATTTCAAGAGATACATCCTCACTTTATTCAGGAGGCTCAAAGAGCTTGGAGTAAGATGGAAATACCTTTAGAGCTTTCCACTCTCCTCGAGCAAAACTTCTTGCGCTATGATGGCAAAGGCCCAGTGCCCGAGCAGATACACGCCTACCTTTCCACCAACTGGAAAGAGTTGCGTAATCTGCCCAAGGAGGATCCGACCCTGGTCGCCAAGGCTCGTGACCGCTGGTATGTGCCCGATCCCCGCAAGGCGGGAGACTTGGAGAAGTTGCGCGAAAAGGCGTTGCTCAAAGAGTTCGAGGAATACAAAGAGGCAAAAAAGAAACTCAAGGTATTTCGTCTGGAGGCAGTCCGTGCCGGCTTCAAGAAAGCCTGGCAGGACCGTGATTACGCCGTTATCATTGCCGTGGCTGAAAAACTTCCTACCAATGTCATGGAAGAAGATCCCAAGCTGCTCATGTGGTATGACCAGGCAGTCACACGAATGGGAGGGGAATAATCATGCTTAAAGAATTACGAATACAGAATTTCAAGGGCTGGAAGGATACCGGCACCATTCGTCTGGCTCCCATTTCGCTGTTCTTTGGTGCCAACAGCTCCGGTAAATCCAGCATCGGGCAGTTTCTGATTATGCTGAAGCAGACCGTGGAATCAGCGGATCGGAAAGCCGTCTTTTACCCGGGCGGGAAGAACTCAGCTGTTCAGCTTGGCTCCTATCAAGAAATGGTTTTCCATCGTGACCCCAAGAACAAGATCGCTTTCGATTACAGATGGTCATTGATGGATTGCTTGGAATTTAAAGACCCCCTGACCAGTCAGACGTTTTCGGGCAATGAACTGGACTTCAGCGCGGAGGTCGAACTGATCGACTCAATGAAAAACTTGCCGCAGATTGCTGAATTCAAATATCGCCTTCTGGACAATAATACGCAGTCTCTTTCCATTGCTTTCTCACGAAAATCTAATAAAAGTGAATATACTGCGTCAGCAGAACAATACAATCTTGTCAGGAAAAAAATGCGTGCTTGGGCTCCCAAGGATGTTGTTCGGTTTTACGGCTTCCCTGATGAAGTAGTGGCATATTATCAAAATGCAGGCTTCGTTCAGTCTCTAAACCTTGCCCATGAAAAACTCTTTGGTTCAATCTATTATCTTGGGCCGCTTAGAACGAAAGCGGAAAGGCTTTATACCTGGAGCGGAATCACTCCTGAAAGCGTGGGCTTTGCAGGCGAAAACACCATCGCAGCAATTCTGGCAGCACGAGACCGAAAAATCAGCTTAGGCTACAGAAGGCCAACGAAACCGTTTGAGGAAATCATTGCCCTCAAGCTCAAGGAAATGGGCCTAATCGAAGAGTTTAGCGTCACCCAAATATCTGCACAGCCACAGAGCTATGAAGTTTATGAAGTTAAGGTCCGCACCAAGGGATCAGAGGATTGGGTGAACCTCCCGGACGTGGGCTTTGGCATTTCGCAAGTCCTGCCGGTTCTGGTGCAGTGCTTTTATGCTCCTGAGGGTTCGATCATCCTTATGGAGCAGCCGGAAATTCACCTGCATCCAAGCGCTCAATCCGCATTGGCCGATGTGATGATCGACGTGATCAATTCCAGAGAAAATGGAAAAGATAGAAACATTCAACTAGTCATTGAAACCCACTCCGAGCATTTCCTGCGCCGCTTACAGAGGAGAATCGCCGAAGATTCTATTTCACAGGAAAAAGTGTCGGTCTATTTCGCCAATCTCACCAAGACCCCTGCTACGCTTGAATCTCTGCAAATCGACAAGTTCGGCAATATCAAAAATTGGCCAGAAAATTTTTTCGGTGATGAGATGGGAGACATCACCGCACAAGCCAAAGCTGCCATGGAAAAACGGAAACAGCAGAACTTACAAAAGGGGGATATATCAAATGAGTCTGCCGGATAAATGTCTTGTAGATACAAATGTTCCGAAGACGGCCAATCTTGCACTTGAATCTGCCAGTATTCCTCCAGAATTGGAGACTTGTATCTCTGCCTGCATAGAGGCAATTGAACACGTTACTACAAAACGTGGACTAGTCATTGATGCCGGAGACGAAATCTTCAATGAATACAGACAGCAGCTTTCTATGAGAGGGCAGCCGGGAGTTGGAGACATTTTTATGAAGTGGGTTCATGATAATCGCTGGAGCCTACCTGACTCCGACAGGGTAACAATCTCCAAGGACGGCGACTCCTATAAACAATTCCCAGAGCATGAAGGATTGGTAAATTTCGATATATCTGATCGGAAGTTTGTTGCCGTCGCAAATGCTCACCCAGAAAAGCCACCAATCCTGCAAGCTACAGACTGCAAATGGTGGGGCTGGAAGAATGCTTTGAAGGACGTCGGTATTACTGTTCATTTCCTCTGTTCCGAATATGTCAAAACAAAATATGAAGAGAAGTTCGGGTCGTGAAGGACAATTTTTTCAAATTCCCTTCTACTCCACATCTGGCAGCCTTGCCTGATGTGGATATCCGAGGTGATAAGGTATTTTCAGAATCGGAACGTCATGAATTCCTAAAGCACCATCTTGTTGTCGAGGAAAAAATAGATGGCGCAAATCTCGGAATCTCTTTTGATTCAGAAGGAAATATTCGCACACAGAACCGAGGTGCATACCTCTATCCGCCTAGATTAGGACAGTGGAAAAAACTTGGCGACTGGCTGGCTCCCCGGATCGATATACTGTTTGAGAGTCTCTCCGACCAGTTTATACTTTTCGGAGAATGGTGCTATGCCCAGCACTCGATTTCTTATGATCGCTTGCCTGACTGGTTTCTTGGCTTCGATATTTACGATAAACGGTTCGGCAGATTTCTTTCTTCGGAACGCCGGGATGCGCTCTTAAAGCAAACAGGGATCGCTCAAGTTCCTGTTGTCGCACGCGGGCATTTTACCTATCTGGAAATAAAAAAATTCCTGTCGATTTCAAGATTTAGCGATCAGCCTGCGGAAGGTATCTATCTTCGCTTTGACCATGGTGACTGGCTGGCGCAACGGGCGAAACTGGTTCGACCGGCGTTTGTCCAGGCTATGGAGCAGCACTGGTCGCGCTCTGCCATAAAACCAAATCGGTTGTGCTTGGAGTCGCAGGGATGAGGTCTTCCATCAGCAGCCAGGGCTGGCAATACAGCACCATTCATAACAGCGTTTGCAAGGTCATCGAAGAACAGACCTTGTGGGGGCAGACGGTGTGCCGCATCTGGTTGCCGAATCAGGATGTAGTGGTACGCGTACCTCGTGCCGCTTTGCGGTCGCTGAGCGCCGACTTGCAACCGGAGATCGAGGCCGAACGCATTGCCTATGTAGCAGCCGCAGCCAAGGTGGCCGAAGTGCTGGAAGGCGCTGCCAGCACTTCGGGCGGTCATGTCTTGCTGGCTCCCATGGAGTCCAACGTCATTCCTC
>CAZFCG010000017.1:12477-13063 GCA_964517595.1 uncultured Geobacter sp.
CCATGCATTGTCCCGTGTGGTCTCAGGCGAGCGCGTGCGTTACCTGCTGGCCGACGAGGTTGGCTTGGGTAAGACCATCGAGGCCGGTCTGATCATGCGCGAACTCAAACTGCGCGGACTGGTTCGGCGAATTCTGATTGTTGTTCCCAAAGGAATTGCTTCCCAGTGGGTGGTGGAAATGCAGACTCACTTCAACGAGCATTTCCAGCTTGTGCTGGGCGACGACATCGGCACGCTGCACCGTATGGCCTCAGGGACGGATCAGCGCAACTCGGCCTGGTCGATGTTCGATCAGGTTATCGTCTCTTTGGATTCGGTCAAGCCCATGGACAAGCGGCGCGGCTGGACCGCCGAGCGCATAGCCGACTACAACCGCAGCCGGTTTGAGGAACTGATCATCGCCGGATGGGACATGGTGGTGGTGGATGAAGCTCATCGCTTGGGGGGCAGCACAGACCATGTTGCCCGTTATAAACTCGGTAAGGGCTTGGCCGAAGCCGCACCCTATATGTTGCTTCTTTCGGCCACTCCCCACCAAGGCAAGACCGATGCCTTTCATCGCCTGATGAACCTGCTGGATGAAGAT
>CAZFCG010000017.1:13117-13598 GCA_964517595.1 uncultured Geobacter sp.
CCGTATATCATCCGTACCGAAAAGCGCAAGGCCATTGAGGCCGACGGTAAGCCGCTCTTTAAACCTCGGCGGACACAGATGGCTCCGGTGACTTGGGAGAGTCGTCATCATCTGCAGCAGCTTCTTTATGAAGCGGTGACCGACTATGTACGCGAGGGCTACAATCAGGCTCTACGCGAAAAAAAGCGCCATATAGGCTTTTTGATGCTCCTGATGCAGCGTCTGGTTGTTTCCAGCACCAGAGCTATCCGTACTACCTTGGAACGTCGGCTTACGGCACTCAAAGAGAGCAAACATCAGGCCAATATGCGCATGGCGGAGCTGAAACACAGCGCGGAAGGCTCAGAAAGCGTAGATGATGAAATGGCCGAGCTCTACGACATGGACGGCCAGGAACTGCTCGATGAGCTGTTGAAGTCCCGGATTTCAGCGCTGCAGAACGAAGGCATCTATGTGGAGAACCTGCTCGATGCTGCGGTTC
>CAZFCG010000017.1:13733-14810 GCA_964517595.1 uncultured Geobacter sp.
GGAATTTCGGTCGTCACCCTGAACGGCTCCATGGATATGGAGGAACGCAAGCAGGCTCAGGAAGCCTTCAGCAAATCGTACCGTGTGCTGGTCTCCACCGATGCGGGGGGAGAAGGGCTGAACCTGCAGTTCGCACATATCATTATCAATTACGACATTCCTTGGAATCCGATGAGGCTGGAGCAGCGAATCGGCCGAGTGGACCGTATCGGACAGCCCAAGACAGTACGGGCAATCAACTTTGTATTTGAGAATTCTGTCGAGTTTCGCGTCCGCGAAGTGCTGGAGCAGAAACTCTCGGTCATTTTCGAAGAGTTCGGTATTGATAAGACCGGCGATGTTCTCGACTCTGCCCAGGCCGGTGAAATGTTTGAGGATGTGTTCGCCTCGGCCATTATGAACCCTGACAGCATTGAGACATCCGTGGACCGCACGGTGGCTCGACTTCGCAATGAGATTCAGCAAGTTCATGAGGCCTCCGCCGTCTATGACATTTCAGAAACACCGGATATACAGGTAGCTGAGCGTCTGCGTTCTCATCCGCTGCCTTATTGGGTGGAGCGGATGACCGTGGGATATCTCAATTCTTACGGAGGTTCGGCAATCCGTAAGCGCTCCTGGTGGAATCTAAGTTGGCCGGACGGTCAAGAATATCACAAGGTTGTGTTCAGCGCACG
Source organism: uncultured Geobacter sp. (assembly GCA_964517595.1). GTDB lineage: Bacteria > Desulfobacterota > Desulfuromonadia > Geobacterales > Geobacteraceae > RPRC01. The sequence continues at coordinate 14,411 of CAZFCG010000017.1, forward strand.
GGAAGCAAATCGTCTGAGCGATGCAACTCTACTCAATCTTGAAAACAGCCGTGTCCGTGGGTTGGCCCTAAATCTGCCGCAGATCGCGGCTGGCCAGCCTTTGCCTTGTGTACGCGTGAGTGGATTGCCGGACAGTATTTTCGGACTCTGGGGGCTCTTTGAAATTCGTCTTCAGGCCGGGACGCATCATAAAACACAGTTTTTGCACATTCCCATGGTGCGGCGGGGATATGTCAGTGTGTTCCTGAGTGGAGAAGGAAAATTGTTTCTACCCACAGCCCGACATATCTGGGATGCGCTGCAGACAGCGGACATTCAGGTGCAGGCCAATCTTAATCAGGACGAATCCCTTGTCGTTTATGAGCGGTTGCAAGCATTGGCTGAACAGGCCGGACAGGAG
>CAZFCG010000017.1:14820-18921 GCA_964517595.1 uncultured Geobacter sp.
TGCTTCTGTAGCTCGCGAGGAGGAACGCGGCATCATTTCCTTTGCCTCGCGACGCAAAGCCATTGAGCGAGTGGGCTTACCGGAGGTGCGGCGATTCAGAGCGTCTCGTTGTAATGCTGACGAATCCGAGTGGCTGCGGGCTCTGCAGGAAGCGCGACAGATCGTGCCGGAAATCCGGCCAGTGCTGATGTTGCAGATTATCAAGGGAGGCGTTTAATGAGGAGTTGGCGAGACGCCATTCTGAACAATTTTGTACCGAACGTCAGCAAGTTGACTTTGGTGGCAGACCCGGATTGTCTGCTGACCGAGGAGAAACTGGTGTTGGATCTTCACGGGAGAGGCTTCGATCTCATCGAGTTCAGAGACCCCGTCGAATTCAGATATGCCTATGAGTCCAAGTACCGTTTAAGCTGGGATCAGGGTGAACACACAGATTTGGTGGTGGTTCTCCGCCTGCAGGATGCTGATCTGGAGTCCTTGCCATACGATCTGCTCCAGGCAGGCCGAAAGCTGTCCTTCAGCCTGGGGGACATCTTTCCTAATCTGAGCTATCCAGTTATCGAGAAGATCGACCGGAGCATGTTGGACGCGATATTTGATGCCCAGTGCAAGGATACGCCGGAGCGCATGGGGGACAACGCCACCAAGGATTTTATTCTCCGTCATGTATTCGGCATTGCAGCTGAATTGATTGACAACGAAGTAAAGTTGCTCCGTGCTTTGCTTCACCTACACTACAGTAATCGTCAAGTCCCACAGATTCTGGCAGAACGACTCATCCAAGTTCTCGAAGTTCATGGTGGGTTCAAATCCTGGCCGCTTTCTGAGATCGTTCCGGACGATGGGGACTTTTTTGCCTTTTTGCAGGAACGCTGGCCGATTTTTCTTTCCATGATCTGCAGTGATTTTGTACGGGAAGATTCGCTGGAATACAGTCTCAAGTATCACGGCCCAGCTTATCTGCCGTTCGACCATCAGGACATAAAAGTCTACATCGACAATCTGTTTCTGGAGGGAAAACTCACTCCTGTTGAGGTAAAAGGTATTGAATTGGATGCTGGATCCTGGGCTCGAAGCGGTATTGTCACGTCCGGTACGGACGATGACGCACTCCGGATTTCACGCCTGTTTGAACTTGCTGAAAGGAACCTACCCAATGTGGAAGCTCGTTATTCGGACTGGATCGCCTTTGCATTGAAATGGGCTGAACTTTCTTCATTGGTTCACTGTGACGGCAGCATTGAGTATCAGACTAGGCTCAGAGAAATCGGAGATGAACTGAACTCGACATTTGTAGCTTGGCTGACGGAGCAATATACCGGTTTGATCAGCTTGCCGCCGACTAATCCAGCCATGCTGCATCACGTTCCTCGTCGCCTGGCAAGAGACATTGAGTCCTCCGGTAACAAACGAATCGCTCTAATCGTGGTCGATGGCCTGGCTTTGGACCAATGGGTAGCCATTCGTCAGCTTCTGCAAAGGCAAGATGCCAATCTTGTTATGCGCGAATCCGCGACCTTCGCTTGGATTCCGACGCTAACCTCAGTGTCGCGGCAGGCTATCTTCTCAGGCAAGCCGCCGCTTTATTTCCCGTCATCCATCACTTCGACCAACAGCGAAGAGAAGCTCTGGAAGCAGTTCTGGGAAGGATATGGCCTATCCCGGTTCGATGTAGCCTACCAGCGAGGCCTTGGTGATGGTAACGCTGGAGAAGTTTTGGATTCGGTAATCCACTCGGGTAAAACCAAGGTAGTGGGGTTAATCGTTGACAAGGTCGACAAAATTATGCACGGCATGCAACTCGGCTCTGCCGGGATGCACAACCAGATAAAGCAATGGTGCAGTGCTGGATTTCTTTCCAAAATGGTCGGCCAACTATTGGATTACGGCTATGATGTTTGGCTGACATCCGATCACGGCAACATTCAATGTGAAGGTAAAGGGCGTCCATCTGAAGGGGGGATTGCTGAAACTCGTGGCGAGCGGGTTCGTGTCTACCCTTCGTCGGAACTTCGCGCTCGGGTGGCTGAGGCCTTTCCGTTTGCCTATGAATGGTCTCCGATTGGGTTGCCCTCAGATTATTTTCCCCTGGTGGCCGGTGGTCATGATGCATTCCTGAATCCGGGAGGTAGCATCGTGGGGCATGGCGGTGTATCTATTGAAGAAGTCATCGTGCCCGTTGTGAAGTTTGAAAGGAGAACACGGTGAGGAGCACACGACATGAATCCATCGGCATTAAGCAGGTAATTCGCTTTGAGTGGATGCAGAAGACAGCCAATCTGCTGATGGCAGGACTTGACGCCAAAACTATCCGTCAGGAGCTGCATGAATTTCTCGCGGATAGAAAAGGCAATGGCTCAGAAGGTACACGAAGCAATCAGACGCGGACTTTCGTCGTCAATAATCTGATGAAGATCTGGGTGTCTCCTGACCCCGAGTTGATTCCGTTCCGGGATGCCTTGCTGGCTTTTTTGCGAAAAAATCCGTCTATGGCTCTGGCGGTTCATTGGGGGATGATTTCGGTGGTCTATCCCTTCTGGTTCAATGTGGCCCGCCAGATTGGCCGGTTGCTGACCTTACAGGATCAATTGACACAGACTCAGATCATCAACCGCCTGAAGGAACAATATGGCGACCGGCAAACCGTCAGCCGGTATGCCCGGTTCGTTATTCGTTCCTTTGTCGCCTGGGAAGTCCTAAAGGATTCCCAGATCAAAGGCTGCTATGAGAAAACTGCTCCGGTGAGCATTGTCGAATCAGACTTGGCTATCCTGATGCTCGAATCAGCCCTTTTGGCCATCCCGGAGGCCAAGGAGGCAATGGTGCTACTCATGAACAATCCGGCATTTTTCCCATTTCGGTTACCCATGATGACCGGGGATTTTGTATCTCAGCATAATGGCCGAATTGAGATGGTTCGCTACGGACTGAACGATGAGTTGCTGAAATTGAAGGGCAGCTAAATCATGGTGGGGTGTGACGACAGAAAATTTTGCTATATTGTTTTCCTCCTTTTGGATGCCTGTCAGCCTACCAAAATTTTATCCCATGTATAAAAAGGCCACTCCCCGACAAGGGTTTTTCGAGGCAGGATGGTAGTTGTAATACACAACTACCATCCTGCCAGAAGGCTGACGCCCTCTGGACTCCCGGAATGCTCGGCGCTTCGCTTCTCGCATTCCAAAGGCAAAGAGGCATGAGAGGCAAAAAAGGAACGAAAGGTGAAGGTAAGTATGCCGCCAATCTGTTGCTCACCTTTCGAGTGACAGCAGAGGAAAAAGCGCGTCTTGAGCAGCAGGCGGATATGGCGGGGCTGTCCGTTTCCGCCTATCTGCGCCGGAGGTTTTTCGGAGGTCGTCCACTCATCGCCCACACCGACGCCATGATGATTCGGGAACTTCGCCGTATCGGGGGCCTGCTCAAGCACAACTTTGAAACGCTCCGGCAGTCAGGTGCCGGTGCGGATATGCTTGAACGGCAGGAACGGGCGTTGGGGCTTCTGATTTCCGCCATTGAGCATCTTGGAGTACCCGGCCATGATAGTGAAGAAAGTCAGGCGGGAAATCGTCGATAAGCCGAAGACATGGCAGATCGGGGACCTGGTGGATTACATCCGCTTTCCTCATAACAAGAATCCGCAGGAAAAAGTCGCCCATGCGGGCAGCAGGAATTTCCTGACTTCTACGCATAACGGCCAGAAGATGGAAATGATCGCTTTGGCCGAAGAGTCGGTTCACAGCAACATGCCGGTGCAGCACTGGATTTTTTCATGGCAGGAGGGGGAGCAGCCCACGAGGGAACAGGTGGATGAGGCGGTGGATATTTTTCTGGATCACATGGGGCTGACCGGTCATCAGACCGTGTACGGTCTGCATTATGATACCGATAACTACCATCTTCACATTGCGGTGAACCGCATGAATGAGGAAACGGGAAAAGTTGTTCAGCCGCACAAAGGATTTGATATTGATGCGGCGCACAGGATTCTTGCGCTCATAGAACACGGACAGGGATGGAAGCCGCAGGAAAAAGCCCGGTATGTCGTGCTGGAAAACGGAGAACTGGCCCGGAGAAAGAGCGGCAGGGAAATAAAACCTCGAC
>CAZFCG010000017.1:18931-24465 GCA_964517595.1 uncultured Geobacter sp.
TGAACACGCCACTGGAGAGAAGTCTGCCCAGCGTATCGCACAGGAGCGAGGGCATGACATCATACGGGATGCCGACTCATGGGAAGACATGCACAGGAAACTGGCAGAAGTCGGTCTCCGTTTTGAGAAAAAGGGGTCCGGCGCGGTCATTTTTGTGGGAGACATTGCCGTGAAGGCGTCTTCCGTGGACCGGGCTTTCAGTATGAAAAAACTTTGCAGAAAATGGGGGGAGTTCACGGAAGGAAACTATACGGAGGAGAAAGAAGCCTTGCCGCCGGAGCCGGTGAGTTCGGTAAACCTGGAAGAATGGAAACTCTATCAGCAGGAATTTGAGGAAGAAGAAAAAGAGACACGAAACGACGAGGAAATAACACCGGTCGATTCTCTGCGACAGCAGCAGAGAGAACAGCGTCGGAAGGGTCTTGCCCGGCTGGCGCAATACGGCGTGCCGGTACTGAATATTGCCCGTCATTATCTGAAAATACAGCAGAGGGAAGAGCGACGTTTCCTGCGGGGCGCGGGGAAAAAAGCCAGGCGGCATAAACCCCGGTTTGAGGCATGGCTGCGGGCAAAAGGACTGCATCGTCAGGCAGGACTTTGGAGGTATCGTTCCGCCTGGGAAAAGACAAGACACACCCCGCCGCCGGTGCCGGACAGAGGAAGAGAGTCCATGCGGGAAATGGAGAATTTCAGGCGCTATGCCGCAGCCGTCGGAGCAGACAGGTATCGAGTGACCTGCATCGCCATGGAGACAAACGGGAATAAAAAGACCTTCATTTTCGACAAGGAAGGCGGCGTTACCAAGGGATTTACCCCTGAGGAACTGGTCTTGCGTATGCCTGAGATGCTCAGGCTCCAGCGGCGCGGAGAGAATATATATTACACGCCGTTATCCGAGGAAAAACATCATGTGCTTATCGACGACATGACGGCGGAAAGTCTGGTCCGGCTGCAAAGGGACGGATACCGTCCTGCGGTCATTCTGGAGAGTTCTCCTGGGAATTTTCAATGCCTTCTAACCATCGCAAAACTGGGGAGTCGTTTTGACCGGGACGTGGGCAACCGGCTTACGGAACGGCTGAATCGGGAGTATGGAGATAAAAAATTGTGCGGTTGCATCCACCCGCACAGAGCGCCGGGTTTTGAGAATCGAAAGCCGAAGCATCGTCGTGAAGACGGTTCTTTCCCGGAGGTGAAACTTCTGGTTGCCGAAAAACGTGAGTGCCGCAAGGCGCTGGAGCTGGCCCGGCAGATAGCCGGGGAATATGAGGCCGTCGCTGAGAGCAGAAAACGATGGCCGGTACTGCCTCCGGGAGGCGGACTTTCAGGCGATGCCGTTACCGCCTATCATGCTCACCTGGAGGATATTCGCCGTCACCTGACCATTGAAGACTACTCCCGCGTGGATGCCATGATCGCCCTGCGACTTCGCGCCACCGGCCATGGTCGGGAGGCGGTGATGGAGGCTGTCCGGCAATGCGCTCCCTCTATCCGAGAGACGCCCGCACGCAGAGACTGGCAGCGATACGTCGAACGCACGGCGGATTACGCTTTCGGCATGGCAGGAGATGTGGCGCTGGCGAAGTATGAAAAATATCGGGAGCTGTGGAGACGAGTGGAGGAACGTGCCGGTATGCAGCAAAAGTCTGCACTTCATACACGCATGAGGTAATATTGCGGTCAGCAGAGGATTTCGCTACTGTAATGATACATTTTCCGAAGGAGATTCTTGTGACTAAGCTGGATCCTTCCTTTTATAGCCAGATTAAGGAAATTTTGCTTTCAGCCCGGAATAAAGTCTATGCTACGGCCAATTTTGCCATGGTTGAGGCATATTGGCATATTGGAAAAAGCATTGTGGAAAAACAGGGAGGAGAAGTCCGTGCCGAGTACGGCACGAGGCTTATAGCCGAGCTTTCTGCGAAGATGACCCTTGATTTCGGAAAAGGCTTTACGGTTGCCAATTTGCAGAATATGCGACTGTTTTATTTGACTTTTCAAAATTTCTACACACTGTGTAGCAAATTGAGCTGGAGCCATTACCGGCTGCTTATGCGCGTGGAGAGCGAGCAAGCCCGTCAATTTTATCTGGAGGAATGTGCAAAAGCCGGATGGAGTGTACGTCAGCTTGAACGGCAGATTCATAGTTTTTTTTATGAAAGATTGCTATCCAGTCAGAATAAGTGCGAAGTTTCGGCGGAGATTCAGAGAACGGCACCAGCAAAACAACCAGAAGATATTATCCGTGATCCATATGTTTTGGAATTTCTTGGTCTTGAACCGTCTGCATCTTTTTTTGAAAAAGATTTGGAGCAGGCGCTCATTGATCATCTCCAGAAATTTCTTCTTGAGTTGGGGCGGGGATTTTCTTTTGTTGCAAGACAAAAAAGATTTACGTTTGATGGAAGACATTTTTATATTGACCTTGTGTTTTATAATTATATTTTAAAGTGTTTTGTTCTGATTGATTTGAAATTAGGAGATTTAACGCATCAGGATTTAGGACAGATGCAGATGTATGTTAATTATTATACACGAGAAATGATGAATGACGGAGATAATCCACCAATAGGGATTATATTGTGTGCTGATAAAAGTGATACAATTGTTAAATATACTCTTTCAGAAAATAATACACAAATTTTTGCATCAAAATATAAACTTTATCTTCCAACAGAGGATGAATTCAGAACAGAATTGAATAGAGAGTATAAGGTGTTAGATAATAAAAGTATAACAAAATAATATCTATAAAAGTAGAAGCGCCTTTTGCAATTGTAGTTCAAAAGGCGCTTCTATCATGCTGATGCTTTATCGCATTCGTATGGAGAAAGTCTCCTGCACAGGAGGCGCAGTGATGTTTTGCGTTTCCGCCATTTTCTTATAGGCGCTGGCATAGTCCAGAGTTTCCTTGAGCGTATCAAAAGAAGCATGGACGGTTCGCGCACCGTTGATGATGTGGTCTTTTTCATACTGAACACGCAGGCCGACTTTACCCTCTTCCGTCTGGAATATTCTCAGCTCAAATATTCCGCCGTCACCCGTTTCAACCTTCAACTCGTGTTCCTGTTTGCCGTAAAAATCCATGCCGGAAGGCCGGAATCCGGCTTTTTCCATGGCTTGGCGATAGGAGTCGACCTCCGTTGCCGAAGCTGCGGAGAGATCCTTCTCAGGATGCGTCATGGCATCGGCAAAACCGAGCAGTGCGGCATCTTGGCGTGCGAAATTCAGGGCGTTTTCTCTGCTCTCAAACTGCTTGAAGCGGACACCGGGCGGGCCTTTCACAAGGGAGTGCCAGAGATTGTCGTCGTACAGGCAATGGATGGGCCACCTCGTAGTTTCACGCACATGGGAACGGTTCAGAAGATACCCGACCGGACTGTGCGTGACGGCGTACTCCGTCTGGTCCCCCTGCTCACCAAAGGTAAGCGTACAGACACGGTGGTCTTTTGGCGCCGCGTCTGCCATGGAGAAGGGGGCGTCGGGAGTTTCCTGCCTGGTCTCTTCTGCCGGAGTCGTGTCGGCCCCGGCGTCGGAAGTCTTTGGTGTCCAGTGGGAAACATAGCTCGCGTCATCCTGCATACGCTGCAACTCCCGGATGATGGCGCTATGATTTTCCCGCGCCAGGGTCAGTTCCTCCTTCTGGGGAAACTCCCTGCCGAGCGCTTCTCTGGTTGTTTCCAGTTCCGCCTTTTCATGACGGCAGGTTTCCCGGAATTTTTCCATGGCTTCATCGAAACCTTTGGCCAGGAAGTTGTCCATGCGCTGCAACAGACCGGAAAGACTGAGTTTGTCGTCAAAGAGATAGACGAGATTGTCCGGCTTGAACTCCTGTCCATCTGTACCTGTCACAACGATTCTGAACCCCTCCTTGCCGCCGAAGGACTGGGCATAGCGCTCAAGGTTCATGGCGAAGCCCCGATAGGAGCCGAACAGTACCCTGGCTCCGGCATTGCGCGTGATCTCCTTCACGCAGCCGAGCAGAATATCCTTTATTTTTTCGCCGTCTCTGTCCGTCAGCATCTTGTCTCCCGCAAAGAGTTCTATGCGGATTTTTTCCTTGTCTTTTTCCTTGACGATATGGGTGTGCCTGTCCCGGTGCCGGATGTTGGCGGCGTAGGCGCTTTCCGCCTTGGCAAGACGCTCATCGGTTCCGTTGAGCCACTTCAGCCTGTCGCGCAGACGATGTTGTCCCCGCTGATGCTGGGAATACAGGGCTTCCAGCTTGCGAAGGTCTGCGGCAAGCTGAACCTGCATGAGAATCAGCGGATTGCCTGAAGCTGCGGCCTTCATTTCGGCGGCGTTGGCGGCCTCGCTTTGCACGTCGTCGATAACGCGCTGGAGCAGATCGCCCTTGCGGAACTGCTCGATGGCAGCCGCCTTGTACTCTATGGTCTGCCACATCCGGGCGTCATACGTCTGTTTGGTGGCATAGTTGTAAATGCCCACGGAGAAGTGTTCCGGGTCGCGCTCATAGAACAGGTTGCCCTGGCGGATAATGCGCCCGTTGCGCTGTTCCAGGTCGGAAGGCCGCCAGGGGGCATCAAGATGATGTGCGGCCACCAGACGTTTCTGGACATTCATGCCAGCGCCCATCTTGCTGGTGGAGCCGAGCAGGATACGAACATGGCCGGCATTCATGTCGGAAAAGAGTTTTGCCTTGCGGATATCGGTGTTGGCCTCATGGATGAAGGCGATTTCTTCCGGCGGAATCCCCCGCGCGACAAGTTTGCTTCGTATGTCGTCATAGACGGAAAACTTTGACGACAGCGCAATGACGGCATCCATGTCGGAAGCGACGGAGGTGTCTTCACCGCTGTCGTCCTTTTCCGCCTGTGCTGTTCCGTGAGATTCCTCATCCTTCTGTTCAGGCAGAAGCGTGCCATCCACGTCCAGCAGTGTTTCCAATTCCAGGTCGTTACGGGTGTCCGGTGCGGAAGTCGGAGTTCTGCCGCCCTTGGGGGTGGACAGGTCGCAGAAGACGAGCTGCGTGCCTCTGTCCGCCGCCGTGTCGCTCCAAATTTGATAGATGCGTTCAACGGCGGCGTTGACCTTGGAACCTGCGAAATCATCCGCGTGCGGTTCTATCAGGCGATAGTCCAGACCGGCCTTGCGGGCGTCGTTGGTGATTTTGAGCGGATTGTCTCGACGCGGGTCGGGAGGAAGGTTTTCCATGCGGTGGATGATTTTTTCCATGTAGGCCGCCTGTTCCCCGGAGCGTTCGGCCACATCGTTATACGGCTTTCCATCAGTGACGGGAGGCGTCAGGGGGCGCAGCCCTGCCTGCTTTGCCTGTTCATCCAGATCGTTTTTGGTGACGACATCGGCAAAGGTCCGGTACATGGCGAGCAGTTCCGGGATGTTCTGGAATTTGGCGAAGCGGCTTTTGAGCTTGTAGTTCACCCCTGTGGCGTCGAGTTCCCAGCCGCTTGTGACCTGGCCGAAGGTGGAGGCCCAGGAGTCAAAATGGTCTATGCCCTTGGCCTGCAATTCCTCATACTGCATGTAGCGCTGGAGCGTGTACACTTCGGCAA
>CAZFCG010000017.1:24475-29723 GCA_964517595.1 uncultured Geobacter sp.
GTGCCGGTCAGAAAGTACACGCCCCGGCCTTCGTTTTTCCGTTGCAGGTAGCGGCATTTGATGAAGAGATCGAGCGCTTTGGCCGAACCTGTGATATTGCCCAGACCGGAGACGTTCATGGTGGTCTGATAGGCAAGGTTCTTGAACTCGTGGCTTTCGTCCACAAAGAGCGCATCCACGCCCAGGTCGGCGAAATCAACGGAGGTATCCTTTTTTCCCGTGCCCGCGAGCAGAAGTTCATAGCGGGCTTCCATGTTTTCCCGCTGCTTTTCAAGCTGCTTGACCGTGGCCCGGCCTCCTTCCGCCTCCTTCACGGCCTCAATGGCTTCCAGCACCGCATCAATCTGCTCCTTCAGAATCTCCCGCTGAATGTCGTGAGGCATGTCGATTTTACGGAAGGAGCTGTGCGCGACGATAACGGCATCCCAGTCTCCGGTCGCAATACGGGAAAAAAGCCGTTCCCGGTTCTGTTTGGTGAAGTCGGTCTTGTCCGCCACCAGAATATGGGCATTGGGATAGAGCTTGTAGAACTCATCCCGCCACTGGTGGAGAAGGTGGTTGGGGACGACCACCATCGGTTTGGAAACAAAGCCCATGCGCTTGGATTCCATGATGGTCGCTATGCAGGCCATGGTCTTTCCCGCGCCGACGACGTGATCGAACAGGGCCGTGCCTTCCTGAATGGCCCGCCAGACGGCATCCTTCTGGTGAGGCCGAAGTTTTACTTCTGAAGAAGCGCCGACCAGCTCAAGATGGGAGCCGTCATACCTGGGAGGCACGTTCGTGTTGAAGCGGTCGTTGTAGAGCCTGGACAGGCTGGCTCTTCTGTCGTCATCTGTCCATATCCAGTCCGTGAAGGCCTGTTTTATTTCGTCGGCCTTCTGCATGGCTGCGGCGGTCAGCTCCTGGTCCAGAACCGTGATGGGTCTGCCCTGTTCGTCGCGCTGGCCGGTTTCCTTTTCCACCTTGATGGGCTTGTTCATCAGAAGGGCTTCAATGATTTTTTCCGCAGGGTATTCCGGGATGCCCCAGACGGTGGTATTCAGCGCGGCATCGTACAGATAGACACGGACGCTCCATCGACCGAGCGTGGGCAGGTAATCCACCTGCTGAGAGCCTTTTCCGCCATGCAGATGTTCGATGAAGTCCGATATGACGGAAGGAGGAAGCCAGGCGGAGCCGAACTTGACGCCGATGTCCACGGCTTCTATGTCGGGCGGCAGAGCCTCCGTAAGCGCTTCCACATTGGGCAGAAAGCGAGGGTCGGAGCTTGCGGCGTTCCGTGCCTGACGCAGTTTTGCCCGGACATTGCCCGTGAGATACTTATCCCTGATTTCCCAGAGTTCCGTGGCGGGGTTGAGAAAAATAAGGCCCTGTTCCTGCAAGTCCCGCTGAATGACATCGGTGGAGCGTCCGAGAAGCTGTTCCATGCGGGCAAAGTCCACCTTGCCGCTTTCCCGAAGCGCTATGACAAGGGCATCCTTGGGGCTTTCCGCCTGTTGGGCGAGCGTCGCCGGTTTAAGCACGCGCTGTCGGAATACGGCAGCTTTTCTGGCGGAAGCGGGTCTGGCCTGTCTGCCGGTCTTGCGGGCCACATCCGGCGAAATGCCCTTGTCGTAGTCCGCTTCCAGGGATTCCAGCAGAGCGTGCTCAGGGTCTTCCCGCATGAGGCTGCGGTTGGTTTGTGAGTTGAGGTGCCCGTACTTTTTGACAAAGGCGTCGTACTGCGTGTTGAGCCGCTGGCGCAGGTTCGCCATACGACTTTCACTTCCTTCGCCTTTTTCCTCATTGAGCAGCTCACGCAGGGTATCCCTGAGCTGAATCATGGAAGCCAGGCGCAGTCGGGCGGTTTCATTTTTTACGGTGACGGGTTCATAACCTCCGTCGCCGAACTCCCCGGAAGTCTTGAAGACGATTTTTCTGCTTTGAGGTTCAACGCAGAATGCGCCCATTTTCAGGGACTGGAAGTAGTCGGAAGCCAGGAAGTCATGATTGAGGCCGGATTCGGCTTCACGGACTTCGGCAGAGGGTAAGGGGCTGAACTGCACGGCAGGCAGCGCATCCAGACGCCTGGCTATTTCTTCGCCGAGGTCTGTCTGAGACGCATCGGACACGCAGTTCAGGCTGTCCTCGAACATGCCCCCGGAATACGCCATTCTTCCGATGATCTGTTCCGGGCGGGAAGCGAAGTAGCTGTTGACCACGGCGGTGCGCCTGCCGCCGTGCTTGAGGTCGTCCACTTCCATGCTGGACGTGTGGAGCCACTCCAGACTCCGCTTGTTTTCGCCGTTGTGCTTTTGAAAGAAAACGATGTCGGTGGTGACATCCGTCAGGGCATTTTGCCGGAAAGCGGTTTCAGGCAGGCGCACCGCGCCCAGGAAGTCGGCATATCCCGCGATATGTTCGCGGGCGGAGGAATCGACGGCGTCCATGAAGTAACGGCTGACCACAAAGGCGGCTATGCCGCCCTCGCGCAGCAGGCGCATGGACTTGGCGAGAAAGTAGTTGTGGATGGAAAATTTTTTCAGTTCGGGAAATTCGGGGTCGTAGAGAGACTGATTCCCGAAAGGAGGATTGCCCACTGCAAGGTCGAAACTCGGCGTATTGAGGGGGATGTTCTGAAAGCCGTTATTGATGTGGCGGGCTTTGGGGTACAGGTATGCGGCAATGGCCGCTGTTGTCGGTTCCAGTTCCACGGCCAGGAACCGGGCCTGGAAACTTTCCGGGCAAAGTCCGATAAAATTGCCGATACCCGCCGAAGGTTCGAGAATGTGGAGTTCCTTTCCCGTTTCAACGCCGAGTCTGGAAAGCCCCTGATAGATGCCCCTGATGACGGTTTCCGAGGTATAGTGAGCGTCCTGTGTGGAGCGCCGGGCGGCCGCGTATTCATCGGGGGAGAGTACGCCTTGAAGTTCCCGGTATTCCGCCGCCCATTTGTCGTTTTTGGGGTCAAAGACCTGCGGAAGACCACCCCATCCGACAAAACGCACCAGCGTGCTTTTTTCTTCCGGGGTGGCCAGTTTCGCACCGTTGGCCTGGAGCTGCTTCAGCAGACGTATGGCGGCGAGGTTATCCGCATATTTTTTCTTTGCGCCGCCGACGCCAAGCTGATCTTCCGGGCTTATCCGGTAATTTTCAGGTTCATCTCCACCCCGCAGCTTTCCAAAATCTCCCAGTCCGACATCCCCCGCAGGCTCGCCTGCCGGGCGGATTCGCTGCACAGCGTCCTCTTCTCTATGGCCTGCTGCTGATCCAGTCGTATCTGCAAGGCCAGATTCCCTTCCGCTTCCAGACGCTTCAGTTCGTCGGGGCTGTTCAGTGCCCAGCGGTCGAGAATCAAGTAGGCTGAATTGGTGAACCCTCTGACCTTGAGGTCGTGAATGGTTTCGGGCTTGAGAACGGTTCTGGCGATGTCCAGTGGGTTTGTCTGTCTGTCCAGCATGGGAAACCTCCTGAGTTGAGGAATGTTGTTGTCTGAAGGCCGCGACTTCCTGCACGGTCAGGTAGTCTTCGTTTCCTTTCCGGAACAGCTCTTCCGGCGTGTCCCTGTCGCCGTCGATGAAGCGCACGATGTCCAGGGAAGGACTGTACATGCGTCCCCCGTCCGACGTTTCATAAACAGAGAAACCGCGTCCGTTCACGCCGAGTCTTTTCAGGGGGATGCTGTCAGCGGGCGGAAGCAGCGGCTTCCGTTTGCCGGGATGTTCCGGTTCTTTCGGAAGTTCTTCGTGTGAGGCGGGACTGACCGGAGGCGTAGCGGACGGGGGCTGTTCGTGCGTCGGCTCCCGGAGTGTCCGTGTCCCGGCTTCTTCCCTTATGTCATCCTGAATGTTTTCTTCCCTGATCTGTTCGATATGGCTGACCATGATGTCGAACAGCGACAACTGACGGGAATCACTGGTCTGCTTGCGCCGTCTGGCCATACTGTCCTTTCCTTGCCGCTGGGCGGAGGAAAGGCGGCGCGTCGAAATGAAGACAGCCTGTTCCTACTCGCCGGGCTTTTTTCCCTGGGCGATTGTCAGCTTTGCGGCGTTTTCAACGACAATGCGCCCGTTTTCTTCATAAAAAACAACCTTATCCCCTTCTTTCACGTCGAGCTTTCTGCGAATGGCGAGGGGCAGCGTGATCTGACCGCGCGAAGTGACCTTGGCAAGTTCCATGAGTTCTCCCTGAAATCTTACTTACAAGATAAATCTTATTTATAAGATTAGTGAGAAGGGAAGCGTTCGTCAAGACGGGTCAGGGAAAGAAGGCGTCATAAAACGGACTCATTCAAAAGGCCGCGCGTAATCATCTGGACGATGCGTTCTTTGGCATCGGCGTCGTCGGCGCGGGCCTTATGGGCGAGTTCAAGAGCCAGCGGCACTTGTGAGGCCGTGAAATCACAGGCGGGAAAACGAATGCCGTCCAGAATCCAGGTGGGAGTTGAGGTGATTCTGGATTGTGAGGCGATAATGTCCGCGCCCACGACAGGAGCGACCTGTTGCAGAGCGTCGGCAAAGTCTTCCGGCACAATGGCCGCATCCTGAAGCGCCGTTTGCAGCGCGGCCTCATAGGGTTTCGGAACGCCGAGAGGTGTCCGGGGAACCACGGCGTTCCAGAAGCTGTGCGCGGCGTTCGGAGAAAAGCGCAGGAGCGCTTCAAAGCTCAGGGCTTTTTTCAACGACTCTCCGTAGTTGTCCGAAGGGCTGTGACGCACGACAATGCACATGCCGGGATTTTCCCGCTGTGCCCGGAGCGGTTCCTCAATGCCGCAGTAAGGACATTCCAGGTTGACCCAGTATTCCACGAGGTCGCCCTGAAATTCTTTTGTCGGCCTGCCATCCAGACAGGTTCTGCCGGAAAGGGCCGCATCGGGCGCGTAAGGCAGCGCCAGGTCTTTTGAAAGTTCCGCCTTTACGCCAGCTTCCACGGCTATCCGGTCGGACATGGGCGTTCCGGCATGGGAATTTTGAAGGAAGCACACAAGAAAGCAGACGCAGAGAACCGGCGTCAGGATGGCTTTATGCCGCATGGTCATAGTGTTTCTCCTGGGAGAGCTGCACAAGCTGGGGGACGCGCAGCTGCGCTTTTTTCAGGGAAGGGTTGGCAAAGAACATGGTGCCCCGGACGATTTGCCCGCTGAAGATGAAATGGGCTTCGCCTTCGATCTGTTCCTGCAAGTCGCGCAGGACGACGCGGTCTTCCTGTTCCACGGTGGTGTTCATGGCGTCGCGGTAACCTGCGCTTATTTTTTCGTTGACGTTGA
>CAZFCG010000017.1:29733-52919 GCA_964517595.1 uncultured Geobacter sp.
TTATGGAGGTGTTGGCCACCATCTGCTGCGCGCCTTTTTTGTCCGCTTCCAGAATACCGGCGTAATCCTGGGAGGCGACGATGGCGGCTATGCCGAGACCGCGCCCCTGGGTCAGCACGACCTCAAAGCCGGGGGTGACGATGGCCGCATATTCATCCACGATGCACAGATACGGGCCGATGCCCACAGTGTCCGTGGGCAGGGCTTCCAGCACATCGGCGGCGTCGCCTTCGATATGTGCGCCGAGGCCCACGGCACAGGCGTTGCGTATGGCGGAGAGGCTGATTTTTCCGAGGCTGGCCAGTTCTGCGGGGGCTTTTTCCAGCGAAGGCAGAAGGACGACCAGCACGCGGCGCTGCATGATGGCGTCTGCAAAATCGACTTCTCCGTCTTCAGCCCCGTAGATGTGGGAATAGGTGTCCGTCAGGCTGGAAAGGGCCTTTCCGAAGTAGCTCTGGGCATAGCCGAACTGCTCCGCAAAGGACTGGGGCTGGTCTTTCATTTCCCGTCCGGCAATCCAGCCGCAGGTGCCGAGAGCCGCATGGATGGAGGCGCGGGACTCTTCATCAAGCTCCGCCCGCAGCGCGAGGGCGACACATTTTTCAAGCGCCAGCGATTCACGGATGACGCTGGTGGAGAGCTTGAGCAGCCCTTTGTCGCGCAGGTCCACCAGGGCGTACATGACGCCGGAAATCAACGCCTGCGCCTTGTCGGCAAAGATGCTGTTCGCCCCGTCGGACGCGGGCATGAGGGAAACAAGAAGCTGCGTCAGGGCTTCCGCACTGCCGAAGGTGAAGGGATTGTTGGTGTTGGAAAGACGGCGCGGAGTTTTTCCTTTGACTTTGCCGGAAGTGCCGTAGTTCAGCACGCGGAAGTCGTCGTCCCGTCCCAGAAAGCGGGCCATCTGCCATATCTGTACGGCGAGTTTCGGACTTGCTTTCGGGTCGATGTAGAACAGCCCGCTTCCCGTGGCCAGAGCATTGTATGAAAGGGAAACGAGGGTTTCCGTCTTGCCGGAACCGGTGGTGCCGAAAAGCAGGCAGTGGGTAAGAATGTCCTTGGCCTTCAGCCAGAGTTCTTTCTGGTCCTGTACCCTGTTTCCCAGGAAGAAGATGCCCTCAGGTCTGGCGTAACCGCGTCTTCCGGGCAGAGGATCGCCTTTATCCGTGCCGGAGAGGCCGAGCGGCATTCGCCGCCGGTTTGCACATGGCCGAGCCTGAGCGTGTCTCCCAGGCGTTGCAGCGGGGAGCGCACATCCCGGAAGAGCCGTTTCCGTTCCTGTGTTTCGTGGTCTTCAAGACCTCTGATTTTTCGTTCCATACGCACCTCAATAGTGTTCTTCCGCCAGGGAAGGGTCGTCGTTGGCATCGTATTCCGGGTCGTTTTCTGCCGCGGCGTACACCATATCCGACACAGGTTCCGCCTGTTCCACGGCAGCCGTAAAGGACTGCTCGAACATGGGCGGAATGAAAATGTCCGTCAGCCAGCCCTGGGCGGACAAGGAGTCCTTGAGACTCGTGACGGCGAGAGCAACGTGAGGCTCGGTCAGGGCCTGCCCCGCCTGTTCTTCTGCCTTGTAGTGCGCCCAGGGAGCCAGGCTTTCCACCCACGCGGTTCTTCCCCCGCATTGATTGAGCGCGTACCAGAGCGGCCTGTCCAACGGGCGAAGCCACAGGAACTGGGAACTGGCCAGAACGCCTTTTTTTCTTGCCCGGCACAGCAGCGCCATGAACCACGGAAGCTCGAACGCCGCGTGAATACGGAGAGATTTTTCGGAAAGAACGGACTGATGCTTTTCCCAGATGCGGTTCAGATTCAGATGGAAGTTTTTTTGTTCCAGAACGGGGCATGTCGCCCTGTCGCGTTTTTCCCGATAGGAGGATGAGACGGCATCCAGTACGGCAACGCAGCCTTTTTTGTCTCCGTCCGCATAGGCCAGGAATGCGGCGGCCAGCGCACGACGGCAGGCAGTCATGGCCGTATGGTTCTCGAACGGTTTGCCGAGCTGGTCCTGAAAGGCGGCGAGAGCTTTGTCTTCATCCAGCCTGGCATTGCCCCATGCGGGAAGCTCCGTATCCGCCAGCCCGTTATGCAGAGCCTGTTCCGGAGTGAAGGCTTCACCGTTTTCATTGAGCAGAAGTTCCTGTTCCAGCGCGAATTGAACGGGAGTTCGGGCAATGCGCCATAAGCCGGAATCGTAGGATTTGGGCGAAAGCAGGTACTTGCCGCGACCAACGACCGGTCTGAGACAGGGGAAGGATTCCGCGTTGTTTTTCAGCAGGCTTTTCATGCTGAAATGCCGGACGAGCCTTCCCACCCGTCCTATGAAAATGGCGGTGCAGCCGCACAAAAGCAGAAGCAGCGCGAGCGGCCATCGCATCCATGACCCGGCATAGCGCAGCAATCCCCGCACCTGTTCCCAGGTCAGCGCGGCGGGTTCCACCTCGGTGAGACGCTCAAGGATGGTCCGTACTTCTTCTGAAAAAGGCGCAAAGACTCTGAGCTGGATACTTGCCAGCCAGACCAGAGGCGCGTTGACGCTTCCCTTATGCGCTGCGTACAGAGCCGGGATGACGATAAAAATCAGCACCAGAAGCGCAAACCACAGAAAAAGCATGTCGTCCCTGTCGTCGCGGAGCTGACTCACGGCTGCGCCTCCTGAAGGGAAGAGAGGCTGGAGATACCCCGGCGACGCAGTTCTTCCAGGTTCGTTCTGACCTTTCTGATATAGGCATCCCTGCGATGGGGCGTTCTGGAATGATACGCGCCTATGGCCAGCCAGAGATCGCCGGTCCGTTCATACTCCTTGCGGAGCAGCCATGCCGCCGCATAGGCGTTGACGCAGCCGTCCCGAAGCAGGGTTTCCGGGGCTATGCCCATGGCGGCCAGTTCATTGACGTGAACGGTGTTGATTTGAAAACAGCCCAGGTCCCAGGTGCCGTTGGTGTTGCTCAGAGCTTCGCCCATGCTTCCTCCCTCCGTGGCGAGCAGACCGAAAAGCGCGGCAGGAGGCATTCCGCTCGCACGGGCGGCATTCAGAACACAGCCCGTGGTCAGAGGTCGTGTCATCGAAACGACGACTTTGGCCCGTTCGGCGGAGAAGGCCATGCCGGGAGACAGACAAAGGATGCTCAGAAAAAGGCAGAGCGTTCTCATTTCAATTTCTCCTTGAGCTTCACCACATAGTCTCCGCCCGTGCCGTACACCTTGAACGGATTGTTGCCGCCGATGCCGTTTATGGAGTTGAGGACCTGATTGTGAGCATCATTGATTTTCTGCTGAATGAGGGAGTCAACCTGATGGCACATTCCCGCGACGATCTGGTCCATGCCCGGCAACGTCACGCCAAGGCTGAAAGCGTCGCCGAGGGCATTGATGGAGCCGAGACAGCCGGACAGCGCATCCCGTTCGGATTCAGGGTCGGGAATCATGGTGTTGTGAGTATCGGATACCCGTCCGTTGCGCTGCTGCATGGCCGAGCCGACGGCATCCCGCATATCCTGACAGGACGCCGCAAAACAGGGAAAAGCCTGTGCCAGACAAAGGATAAGGAGAAGCGCAGTCCTCATTGTTCCTTCCTCCCTTTCCGGCCTTCAAAAACGGGGGCCCCGTTTTCTCCGACCGGATATATCTGCTTGCAGCGGGGATAATCGGAACAGCCGTAGAACTTGCCTTTGGCGCTGCTGCGCAGGACGAGAGGCTTGCCGCAGACTTTGCAGGCGTGTTCCGAAAGCGTGGGTTTCGGTCTGGGACTTCCCGGTTTGCCGTTGTCATCGGGAAGTATGGTCTTGCAGTCGGGATAGGCGGAGCAGCTCCAGAACCATGAGCCGTCCTTTTTTCTTTTACGGCGCTGAAGAGCGGCCCCGCAGTCGGGGCAGACATGGGCGGGACTGGCTTTGCGTTCCAGAATCGGAGCCAGCAGCGTCGGCAGAAGACGTTTTTGTTCCGAGAGAAAGGCGTCCAGACTGCCCTTGCCCTGGGCGATGGCTTCAAGCTGGTCTTCCCATGCGGCGGTGGTGATGGGGTCTTTCAGAGCGGGCGGCGTCAGGTCGATGATTTCCTGCCCCAGCGGCGTGGATACGATGGATTTTTTCTCGGCGACGAGATAGCCGCGTTCTTTCAGCGTCTCAATGATATTGGTGCGGGTGGCTTCGGTTCCGAGGCCCTTGCTTTCCTTGAGCGTGGCTTTCGCCTGACCGTCCTTGACCAGAAGATGGACGTGGGCCATGGCGTCAATCAGGCTCCCCTCGCTGAATCGTGAGGGAGGAGAAGTCTTTTTCCGCACGCTTTCCGCGTTACGGCAGCGCACGGCGTCGCCCTGTTCCATGAGCGGCAGAAGTTCCTGCTCCTGTTCATCGGAATCATCGTCATCCCTGGAAAGCGCCGTCCATCCGGCCTCCAGCAGTCGCCGCCCTGAGGCTTCCCAGCGGGTATCTCCGAGAGCCACGGCGATTTTCTGGGCTTCATAGCGCATGGGCGGATGAAATTGCAGACAGTAGGCCGTGGCGATCAGCAGAAAAAGGGCGCGTTCTTCCCCGGCAAGGCTTTCCGCAGGTTCCCCGGTGGGAATGATGGCGTGGTGGGCGGTAATCTTTTTCGTGTTCCAGACCGTGCTTTTCAGGCTGGAATCCGCCTTGCCCGCAAGCTGCTCCAGGCCGGAGACTCCGGCAAGGCTGCTTAGAATGGATGCGGCTTCGCCATGCTGCTCTTCCGGCAGATAGCGGCAGTCTGTCCTGGGGTAGGTGGTGAGTTTCTTTTCATAAAGGCTCTGGGCGACATCCAGGACGCGCTTGGCCGACATGCCGAGTCTGGCGGAAGCGGATTTTTGCAGGGAAGAGAGGCAATGAGGCAAGGGGGCGGGGCTGGTTTTCTTTTCCCGCAGCGCTTCCAGAACCGTTCCTTCCTTGCCGTTGACCGATTCCAGAACGGCGGCAACCTGAGCAAGGTCCACAAGACGCCCGGAGCTGTCCAGTCCGTCCTGCGAGTCGGAAGGCACGAAGGTGACGGAACATTCTCCGTGGGGGTGGATGATGCTTGCCCGCAGCACAAAATAATCCGAGGGCTTGAAATGGGCGATCTCCCTGTCGCGGGCCACAACCAGCGCCAGCGTGGGCGTCTGGACTCTGCCGAGGGAAAGCACTTCCGTGCGTCCGTTTTCTCTGCCTGTGATGGTCAGGGCGCGGGTGGCGTTTATGCCGACCAGCCAGTCGGCCATCATTCTGGCGCGGGCGGCGTCCCGCAAAGGAGCATTGGCGGCGTTGTCCGTGATGTTGCCGAGGGCGATGCTGACGGAGCGGTCATCCAGGGAAGGCAACCAGATACGGAAGACAGGGCCGCGATAGCGGAAATGTTCCAGCACTTCATCAACAAGAAGCTGGCCTTCCCGGTCGGGGTCGCCCGCATGGACGACGGAGGCGGCGTCGCGCAGCAGTTTGCCGATGGTGTCGAGCTGTGCTTTCGACGAGCGCTTGACCACATATTTCCATGAGGAAGGAATGATGGGCAGATGTTCGCGCCGCCATTGGGCATATTCCGGGCAGTAGGCTTCAGGATAGGCGGGTTCAAGAAGGTGGCCGAAGCACCAGGTGACGATGTTGTCTCCGCACCGGATACAGCCCTGTTCCGTGCGTCCCCCGCCAAGTCCTCTGGCAATGGCTTTTCCAAGATTCGGTTTTTCAGCGATGAAAAGTCTCATGCGTTATATCCTCATGCGCTGCGCCGAGGCAGCCTGCTGTTCCAGTAAGGGTGCGTTATGTTCCAGAGCGCCCGGAGCCGAGCGGAGTTTGTCGTCCATTTCCATGTGGAGAACGTGGGCCATCTTGTCGAAAAGCGCGGCAAGCTCCATCACGGAGTCGGGGTCTTGCTTGAGTGCCAGATTGAGGAAGTCCGGGTTCTGAAGGATGAGGCGTGTTTTTGTGACCGGGTTGTCCGTGTTCTTGAAGGCAACGGCTGCCTCGGTGAAAGACAGCGGTTCGGAGAAGGCGCTGTTTCGGGAAAGGCGCTCGAAGACCTGCGAGCCGGAAGTCTCTTCGGCATGGAAGGAAACGCCGCAGGCCGCGTCGCGCTGCTTCTGAAGTTCCACCAGTTCCGGCCATGCTTCCCGTCTGGGAAACCACCTTGCCGCAGGCTGTTCATCGGATTCAAACTGATGCAGCACCGTCAGTATCTTTGCCGCTTCCGAAGCAGCCTGAAACACGGCTTTGACATCGCCGCCGGAAAATTTCTGATTCCAGTTGGCGATATAGGCGGCGGAATTCGTTTCCGGCATGGGCAGTGCAAGATGCGCGCCGGCCAGCATGGAAAACATTTCCGCGCGCATTTCTTCAAAGGCGTAGCTCTTTATGGTCTGCGCATTTTTCAGCTGACGGTTTTCCCGCGTTTCGTGCCCGGTGGCATGGAAGAACTCGTGCAGTTTGGCGGCGTAATATTCATCCGTACCGCTGAACCGTTCGGGATACGGCAGGGCTACCTCGTTTTTTTCCATGTTGAAGCAGGGATCGCCGCCGTAGTGCCTGACGTGAACGCCGGAGCTGGCGATGAAGCGTTCCACCATCTCATGCCGTTCAATCTGCGTCACGGCATGGGCGGGACGTTCCTTGGCGGGGAATCCTTCAATCTGGGCGGCATTGAAGACCGTGAAAGGATAGAAAAGCGTTTTGCGCTGAACGTCGGGAACGTCCTGCCCCCGGTCCTTCATTTCCTCGATGCGCCGGAGTTCTTCCCTGGTCAGGAATTTCCAGGCTCCGTTTTCTTCCACAATGTAGGCGACTTCCTCCGGCCGCAGCACCTTGACGCCCCGTTCGCCCTTGCGGATGTTCATTTGCAGTTCGGGGTGGGCGTTCTGAAAGCTCTGAAGCTGGTTGAAGGTCATCCACCGGTCATCGGCGTATCCCCTGACAATGGTTGTCAGCAGCAGCCGAACCAGGTTCGCCCCGCTGTACTCTCTGCCGGTCACGGGACAGAACGGCATTCCCACAGGAGTGTCGGAGGTCCAGCCCTGTTGCCAGTCCCCGGCTTTTTCCGCCAGGGAAAGCATGGTTTCAGCGATGCCGTTGACGAACTCTTCCTGGACTTCTCGGCTTATCTGAAAGCGGTTTTTTCTTTCGCGCGGCTGCTCACTCATGCGTTTTCCTCCCTTAGTTCCACGATGACGGAATCCTGTTCGTCGTGCGGATTGAGAAAGCCCGCCAGAACGGCGTCATCCCTGCTCATCAGGAAGGCCCCGGCGTCGAGCTGTCGTTCAATATGCCGGGGCGTAAGGGATACGCGCTCCTTTTCCCGGCAACGGACAGGGGAATCAAAGAGGCCGAAACTGTTGCGCGGAACGTCTTTCATGTTGAACTCCTTTCGGGTTGTTGAATTACCAGCGGCATCGTTTGCGCGAGAGGGTTTCGGTGTATCTGGTCTCCCGGCGTCTGCCCATGAACGCTGTGCGTATCGCTCTGAGACAGGCAAGAGGCGACATGCCGGAGCGTTGAACAAAGAACAGGGCCACAATGCCCAGGCAGGCAATGGCCGCCGTCCACCAGGACCAGTGGAACAGCCACAGCGCCAGGGGAAAGATGGCACGGGCGTCCAGAATGAAAATTTTCGGCGTGAGACCGGTATCCCGCCAGAGAACTTCACCGTTCATGACGTTTCCTCCAGAGCGAGTGCGTGGGACGGACTGTTTTGCCTTGCCTTGCGCTCCGCCAGAATGGCCTGATAGATGTCCCTGCCTATGTGGCCTCCGGCATAGGCGCGTTCGGCGGCATCCTGTATGCGCTGGCCGGAGGAGGAAAGCAGTTCTTCGGCCTGCGGAATCAGACGTTCCAGGGGCGTGTTCAGCAGGGTTTCCCGGATTTCGGGAGTGAAGGCCAGATATTCGCGCAGCGCCGTGCGTCCGCTGTTGTCCGGCAACGGAACGAGACGCTGGGAAATGATGAGCCTGAGACTGGAAATGAGTGTCGCCGTGATTTGCAGCCTTTCCGCAATGGGAAAGACGTTGATGATGCGGGAAAGGGTTTCCGGCACGGAGCGCGTATGCACCGTGGAATAGGCGGCAACGCCTATTTCCGCGCTTTCTATCATGCCCCGGAGCGTATCGGGATCACGGCTTTCCCCGATGAGCACCACGTCCGGAGCCGTGCGCGTTGAGTTGCGCGTGGCCGTAAGAAACGATTTCAGATGTTCGGGAATGGTGCTTTGCGATACCGGCCCTCCGGGGTTCGGTATGGCGTCAAAGTCGAATTCTATGGGGGATTCATAGGTGCTGACGTTGCGCCCGCCCTTTTCAATGATGCGTCGAAGAATGGCGGCGAGCAGCGTGCTTTTTCCGCTTCCCATGACGCCAGTGACCAGAACCAGACCGTTGGACGGCATGGCATGGTCCAGAATTTCCTGTTCCACATGCAGGTCTTCCAGGGCCGGGGGCATGGAAGGAATGGCACGGAACACGATTTTGACGCCGGTGGAATAGCCGTCGGCCACCGGGGTGGCATTGCCGCGATAGCGGCGGCGTACACCTCGGCTTTCCTCGATTTCATGGGCAAAGTCACAGTCCGACTGGCCGGACTTGATGAGCGCGGCCACGGAATTGTTCCGGGTCAGGCGTTCCAGTGCGGACAGAAGTTCATCGGTCGTAATGGCCCGCTGCGTGACCATCCGCCATGTTCCGTTGAGGCGCATCCATGCCGGAAGCGCGGAACGCAGGCACAGGTCGGACATGCCGCAACGGGTTCCCCAGAGCAGCAGGTCGTTGATGCCCGCATAGTCCCAGCGGATACGCGGTTCACGAGGATACCAGCCGGGATTCGTCATGGTCACTTTCTCCCCTTTTTTACGGAAGGAGACGGGGCGACCATGAAGGAGGACGGCGCGGTAATCCGATAGACGCGCTGGCCGATGTTCAGCTTGTTTCCGTTGTCCGTGGTGTGCATTCCCAGGTCGGAAGAGGCGGTGCTGATGCGGCTCAGAAGGTGCTGGGCCGTGAGCAGATGATACAGCATGGCTCCGCGATAGCTCCGCACCATCCGCGCCACGTTGTCCGCGTAAAGCTGATCCGCCTCTTTCAGCCCCTGCGTCCAGGCATCACGCACGGCGCGTCGCCAGATGGCCCGCTCTTCGCTGTTTTTGGGCAGAACGGCGGGGTTCGGCTTTTCCGGTTCGGGAAAATCGTCCATCATCAGAAAGGTTCGCCAGTGGGGAACAACCGCGATGTACTGTGCCGGTTCAAGCATTTCATAAGTCGCTTTCGCTGCTGTCGCGGTTCCCGGCTCTTCAATCCGCATGGAGGCTCCGGCCCGTGCCAGAAGCGGCGGCATGATGAGGGCTTCCCCCTGCGTCAGAACAAGCGGCGTGAAGTTGAAGGCGGCATCCATGATGGTACTGAACTCTTCGGTTCTGGCGGCAAGCTGTCGGTAGCGCCAGGTTATGGCCGTCTGAAACGTGACAAGCCGGGCCGCCTCCTTGATGGCTCTGGGGCGCATGAGCTTGACGGCGGTATGCTCCTTTTCCCTGCCGCCTTTCATTTCCAGAAGTTCCGCCAGCTCGTCGGGGTCGCCTTTGCGCGGTCCCGAAGCGGGGTCGGCGGGAACATGCACGGCCAGATATTGCCCGTTGCCGTCTTCAGCATAGGATGCGTCGTAGGGTGTGAAGGCCTGGTCGTCGTTTGTTTTGTCCGCCGCTTTCGGCGCATTGACCGTGCCGGGGGGAACGGGTACGGGAGTCGAGGGGGCATTCTGCGGGTGCATCCCCGCGCACCCGGTCAGAGAGACGGCTGCGATGAAGGCCAGCAGAAGAGAAGCCGCCTTCCGGGAACCGAAAAGACGAAGCCGAAGCGCAGGGATGAGACGGGCGAACATCGTCATGAATGAAGCTCCTTACCGGTGGTTCTTGCCAGCGTGAGAACGCGGTTGATGGGGTCGAAACGCACGGCGGCCTGGGGCTGTATCTGCCATGCGATGTCTTCCAGAAGTTCATGCGCGGGACGGTTCAGCCCATGCACCACCACGGTCATGACCTGTGCGGAGGGTGTTCCCGCTTCCCTGTAGCGAAAGCCGAGTTGCAGGCAGATTTCCTTGAGCGCTCCTTCCACGGGTCCCGTCCAGGTAATGGAGACAGGCAGATTCAGCGAAGGGTCGGAAGGCAGCAGCAGAGGCTGCAAGCCCTGTCCGCGCAGTCTGGCGATCATGGCGAGTTCCCCATGAGCCTGTTCTGCCGCGTGTCCCAGGGTGGTTGATACGAAATCGGCGGGCGGAGGAGCGGAAGACTGCTCCCTTCCCGCGCAGGCGGCGAGAAAAAGACAGCATAAGCACAGCACAAGGTTGCGGAACATGATGGACCTCCTTTATGGATGAAAAGACACACCCCGCCCGACTTACGGGCGATGGGAAACGACGCCGACTCCTTGCAGCAGCCAGCGACCGAACGGCAGAAAACGGCGGTTACGCAAGAGGGAAATGCGCCAGAGCGTCGTGAGGATTCCAAGAAGACATGGCAGAGAGACGAGACAGAGGGCGATGACGGACAGCATGGTTCGCTGCCATATCGCCGCCAGAGCGCAGAGAACGACGGGAGCGATAAAAAGCGGAACGCGCAGACGCAGCACCCTGATGACGCCGGGAATATCCGCGTCGTCGGCGATGCCCCAGGCGGCAAGCAGCAGAGAAAAGTCCTGAGCAACCGCGTGTTGTTCCTGGGAGGAGCGATGACTGCGGAAAAAAGCGACACGGGCACAAAGTCTGTTCCGAAGAAGGGAACATTGCCGTCTGGACTCGCAAAGAGCGGTAACAAAAGCCGTGGTCGAGAGATACTTTTTCATAGGCGTCAGCTTCTGAAGTTATCCTGTGATACTCGTGAAGTCCGGGAAATTCCTGACGGCGATTGCGTCGGCATCGCGTGCCCGGAGCCGGGGTTGTTCCATTGCCTCGAAATGTCGCCGCGAAGTTCTCTTGCGCCCTGCGCCCCGGAGCTGACGGTATTGGTGGAGGCGATGAAGATGCTCTTGACTCCGGCCTGGTCTTCCTTTTCTCCTAGCCCGTGGATTTGCTGACCTATCCAGCTGGTCACATGCTCCGGCAGGTAATGGATGAGGGAGAAGAACTTGTTGGCCGCCATGATGACGACGATGCCGAGGATGACCAGCATGGAGAACGTGCCGGTAATGCCGAGAATTTTGGTTTGCGCGGTTCCGGCGACGAACATCTCAAAGCTGGCTCCGAGAAGTCTGCCGAGGACGTTCATGAGAATGACGGCGGCAAAGAATCCCGCCACCATCAGAGGAGGACGGATGATGATGGCAAGGAGAAGGAAATAGCCTCTTTTGCCGTGCTGACCGGCAGCGCCGTCTCCGTCGGGCAGCGCATGGGCGCACAGCCAGAGCGGGGCCGCGACCAGGGCTTCCACAATGAGGATGATCCAGCCCACCATGGCCGAAAGCCAGCGGATGAAGGGAATGGCGGGCAGGTAGTAGGCCAGCGCCAGCCCGTACAGCAGAAGGGGAAGAAAAACGGCGAACAGGGCAAAGGAGATATACTTGTCCAGATTCGGAATGGCCTTGCCTACGAGGGGCAGCTCCTTGCCCATGGAGTGCGCCACATCCACGACGCCGAGCGCCGAGGCCAGCCCCCATGCCGTACCGATGAAGTAGTCCCCCACATTGGAAATCGCCATGATGGGGTCCTGGCTGGAGAGCTTTTCAACGGCAATGGGCAGAATGTTTGCGGCGACCAGTTGATTCAACGTGGCCCGCAGCCAGTTGGTCAGCTCGTCAAAGGCCCGGCCTTCATCCGTTACGGACGGCGTGGCCGTGATGTCCGTGATTCCCCGTCGGCTGGAATAGGCGGTCTTGATATAGTTTGCCACACGTTCCTTCGCGGCTTCATAGTCCTGTAAGCCGTGCGTCCAGGCATACAGTTCGGAGACGGTATATTGGTGCGGGCTGTAGGTGATGCCGGAGTACATGGCCTCGCGGACTTCCTGATTGATCCATGCTATGGACCAGTAGGAAGAACCGGCGATGAGCCAGCCGTACTGGGCGGAGTTTTCCTGGAAGTCGGCGAGCTTGCTTTGAAGTTGTCCCTGTCCGGCATAGCTTTGCAGTTCGGAAAGAATGGTCGCATTGACCTGATTGGCGGCGCTGTGCAGCGCGCGGGGGTCAATGGAGGAAGACGGCGTTTCCGGGTCGGCAAGCTGCTGCGCCACAGAAGAAAGAGCGGAGATGGCCGTTCCTACGGCATTGACCTTGCCCCTGCACAGAGCATCGCTTTCATCCACACAGGACACCTGAATGGAACCCGCGTTGCCGTTGAAAAGGAACTGGTATTCTCCCCCGGAGCGGAGCCAGTTGCTTTTGTAGTTCCATTCTCCGCCCGGCGGGATGTTCATGCCGCGACGTTCGTTCAGGTAATACTGGAGCGTCAAAGATTCCAGAGCGCCGTTGGTAATGGCCGCATAGTGCGTGACGTTCTGGTCCGGTGCCTGTACGGTGATCTGACCGGCGTGTTCCACAAAGTAGTCGGTCCCCAGTTCCCAGACGAAATTGCCGAGGTTGATGGAAAAGCCGATGCAGGCCAGAATGGCCACCTGGAAGAGACTCAGCCCCTTGAAGATCGGAGCCAGAGCGCCCATGGCCCCCACAAAACGCAGGGGCATCCACAGAGAGCTGAAACGCTTGCCGAAGGGTACGCCTTCATGCGCCGTTCCGGCCACGGCCAGAGCCATGACCCACAGGAACAGCGCGGAAATGACGGCCAGCGCCACCAGATTGAAGGCGCTGAAAATCTGTAGCATCAGTTCCGAAGCCTGCGAGCCTCCAAGACCGGCTCCCCAGGTATCCCACCCCTGTCCGAGGAAGGTGTCGAGAATCTGCTTGCTGGCATCCGTGGGCAGAAGAATTTCCGTGGTGGCAGGGAGTTCAGAGGCCATGGCGTCTCCCCCTTTCTTCATTGAGGGTGTTGTTGACTTTGTGCCCAATTGAGCTACATTTTCTAAAAACAGGAGCACAATCATGCCTGTCAACGATTATGTTCGCGCCCGCATTGACCCCGCCATCAAGAATGAGGCCGCCGCCGTACTGGCAACCATGGGGCTGACGGTATCCGATCTCTGCCGCATGGCGCTGACCAGAGTGGCTCTTGAAAAGCGACTGCCTTTCAGCCTGGAAATACCCAATGAGGAAACCAGAAAGGCGTTCGAGGCGATTGATAATCGGGAAGGTCTGCATTACGCCAAGGATGCGGATGATATGTTCAGGCAGTTGGGCATATAAATGCTTCAGCCCGTATTCACGACCTCTTTTCAAAAGGACGTTAAGCGCGTTGAAAAACGCGGTTACGACATGGAAAAACTGAAGGAAGTGATAAAGCTCATCCTGCTGAATCAAAGACCTCTTCCGCCAAAATACA
Organism: uncultured Geobacter sp.; assembly: GCA_964517595.1. Lineage (GTDB taxonomy): Bacteria > Desulfobacterota > Desulfuromonadia > Geobacterales > Geobacteraceae > RPRC01. The sequence continues at coordinate 43,119 of CAZFCG010000017.1, forward strand.
AAGACCATCCTCTCAGGGGGAAATGGCAGCCGAAATGGGAGCTGCACATTGAACCTGACTGGCTGCTGATTTACCAGATTTCCGGGGAGCAATGCTTTTTTGCCAGAACCGGCACTCATGCCGACCTTTTTTCGCTGTAATAGGCGCATGGCGATCTCCTACTGCTGTGCGCCGACCATGCGGGCATAAAGGTCGTCCATGTCCCTGCCGGTGGTTCCTTCCATGCGGGAAAGGAAGTCCAGCGCAGCAATGACGGTCAGTCGGTCCATAAGCTCCATGTTTTTCCGGGCAAGCTCCATCTGAAAGGCCTGCATGACCGCCATTTCCCGCAACAGTCCGGCATCCGTGGCCGTGGCTATCTGGGCAAACCAGTTGGGGTTGCCCACGCGCATCTGTGAGAGCAGTTTGTAAAGCCCGGCTTCCGAAAGTTTTCCGTCCACAATGCCGGGAGGAGTGCCGCTTCCTCCCGCTTCCGACCACTGATTCTGTGCCCATTCGGTCACGTCTTCCGGCAATGTGGGAGCGTGCAGCACGACGTGGTGGTTGAGCGCTTCGGTAACGGCGGCCAGACGTTCTTCATGAACCTTCCTTGCCGCCGCGTAGGTCTGCCCCGCTGGAGTTTCCATCTGTGCGTCCGTGACCATGGGAAGCGGACGGGGATTGGCCAGTGTCTTGATGGATTCATGCGCCTGCGCCACCTGGTCTTCCGTAAGCGTGCTTTGGAGCGGAAAGAGGGCATCCAGACTTTCCGGTTCGGAAGGCTGGTCGTCGGCCAGAATACGGTGCAGAAATTCCACCGGCTTTGTGCCGGGCGTGTTGGCATAGGCGAACTGTTTTTCCCTCATGGTCGCATGAATTTCCTGCCCTGCCTGTGCGCCGAGCTGTATTCCCGCTCCCAGCGAGGTTGCGCCGCAAAGCCCTGAAGGCTGGGCCGCCGTGCCGTACAGGTCTTCGGTTTTCATGGCTTCGCCCGCAACGGCCTGCCCCTTGATGGCGGCGACATTGCTTTCCTTGAGCGCGACCAGCGCCCGGACGACGGTCGCCGTTTCGCTTTTGATGGTGCCGATGATATTCTGTGCGGCCAGCAGAATTTCCGAACGGATGGCCTGGGCTTCCGCAGCGGTATAGGCGTTGACGGCCTGAATCGTTTCAGATTTGGCCGCAGAAATCATGGCGTTGATGGAACCGCAGCCGCAGCCTCCGGCCCAGACCGGGACCGGAAAAAGAACAATCGCTAGGGCAAAAAAGAGCTTTTTCATTGTTCCTCCGCCAGTTCATTGGCAATTTCCAAAATGACGTTGACGACTTCATCGTCGGAATCGCTCCTGTCCTCCACCTGCCGTCTGCGTCGTTCCACTTCGGCCTTGGCCGAACCTCCGGGAAAACGTCGAGCCAGTCTGCGCAAGGCCTCGGACGGTCCCAGCCTTTGGTAAAGGTGCTGAAGGCCCAGAGGGACTGCCCGCCTATGGTCAGACTGAGGACAAGCTGCGACATGCCCGAACCTGTGCGGAACAGGGCTACAAGATTGGAGCCTGCCTTGCCGGGCTTTCCCAGACGGGAAAGGGCATGACGGCAGGCCCCGTTCAGACCGAAGCGGAGACTTAGATTCTCAATGCTCTTTTCCGTGCCGGACCCCAGAATGACGACCGTGGTGGCCAGTTCGTCCGTGATGATTTTGGGAATATCGTCGATGGATTGCGTATAGATACCGATGGAAAGGTTCCATTTGCGGCTTTCACGGGCCATGGTGGTCATATCCGCCTGCAACTGGCCGGAAACCGAGGTGTTTTTGGTGACGCGATGCGCTTCGTCGTAGCAAAGCCTTTTAGGGTCCTCCCGAATCGCCTCGATTCGCCCGGCATGATAGTCCCGGTAGGCTTCGGGCATGAGCTGCACATCCGCAGGCATCAGGAAGAAGCGTGAACCGAGGACGTGCCGGGCCAGCATATACATGACGGCGGACTGACGATCCGCCGTGGAACCGCCGCGCGGAGCCACTTCATCAAGGTCGAGGCTGACGATCTGAGCGTCGCCGAGGTCGAATTGCGTGGGTTCCTTCAGGATGACATAGGCGTCGATGGCATCCAGAAGGGAGCGCCAGACATTGAGGATGAGATTTTCGTCATAGGTGTTCTGGATGCCTTTGTTCTGCCTGATTTGCGAGCCGACATCCGCCAGCAGAGGCACGGCGTAGCGCTGGGCCTGCAAGGCCTCATGGACATAGCCCCGTTCAAACAGTCCATCGACCACTTCCCACCAGGATGTGGAAGCGTCACGGCGTATGTCTTCTTCCGTGATGAGGGCGTGCAGCTTCGGAAGCACGTTCGGCTGGTAAAGCCGGGGGTGATGGTTGTCGGAGAGTTCCTCATAGGCGAGATCAACCGCTCTGCCTATGAGTCCGGGAACGCCGTCGGCCGGGGCCGTGACATCCAGAGGCGTGGCCAGCAAAGACAGCAGATTGACCAGAAATGCCTTGTGAGACGGCAAAGGTTTTCTGTTGCCGAGAGGCGTATCAAAGGGATTGATGGCATAGTCCGGCGTCATCCTGAGCCTGTGATAGGCCGCGAGATGTTTGCGGCCTTCAGGCAGATTTTCTTTCAGCAGCGTTATCAGCCCGGAGCTGGACGGACCGACATCCACGATGGACAGCCACGGCAGACGTGACAGTCCGCTCTGAGTGACGAACGCGAAGTTGAAGGCATTGAGAAAAACGGACTTGCCGCCGCCCATGGGGGCAACGCCGAGGTCTATCCAGGCGGCCTGTTCCGAAGAGTTGGCCGCATAAGGCATGATTTTACCGTCCTGGGTTCGGAACAGCAGGCTTCCTTCCCGCCACGGCGACGCCGGACGCAGCGGCAACATGCCAAGAGCGTCCTGCAAGGGCGCGGCGGTGACGGGAGCCGGACTTGCGGGCATCATGGCGGGAAGCGTCGCGGTAAAACCGAGAAGCGGGTCGCCTGTGGCTTCGGAAACATCCGCCGTTCCCCATCCCTGAACGGTTTTGGAAAGTTCCGCGACGCGCCGCCGAAGCAGCAGATGGGCTTCCTGCTCGGAATCCGTCACGCTGGCCCAGGTGCAGAAGCAGATGCGGAACCGGATGCAGCATACGCCTTCAAGGTCCAGCTCTTTCAGGGCATCGACGGCCTTATTGAACTTTTTGTTGTCCGAAGAGCTGAAGGCCAGAATGGCCGCAAGCAGGGGCCGGAGGCCCATGTTCAGGCCGCCGTCTTCCAGCAGGAAGGAAATGCGGTACGGCAGTCGTTCATCACGCCTGGCAAGTACCCTGAAAAGTTCCTGAAAAGGTTTCGGCGTCTGGGGCATGAGCGTCATGATGAGAGGCCCGAATATTCTGTCGCCGATGCGTATGGCGTTGCGGGAAATCAGTTCTCCCTCACGGGGCCAGAGCTGTGTCTTGAAATCCGGGTACAGCATGTTATGCAGCCTGTCCGCCCTGCTTGTGTCGGGGTCGGGCAGACGCAGCGGCAAGGGATCGCCGGGGATGAGAGGCCGCCAGTCCCGACCGGTCATCTCCGGGGAAATGCACAAGCGGATGTCCCGCAGAGCCTCATGGGCCGAAAGGGGATGCACCAGCAGGTCAACCTGACGGAAAGCGTCCATCACGCCGGTCAGAAAACCGTTATGGGCGTCATGCAGCGCGGCTACGGCACGGGATACCTGCTGACACCCCGGAATCGTCGGCACCTTGGACATGGCGGCATTGCGTTCCTTCAGGGCTGTTTTCCGCAGGGAATCCGGCAGAACGGCGGGCCTTGTCCAAAGAACGAGCCAGCAGGTTTCCAGAGCGCAGTAGCGTTGCAGCGTGGCTCCCCAGTCATCCAGCAGCGGGCCGACATGAAGGCCCAGATTCTGTGCCGTCAGCCGGGAAGGACGCAGAAGTTCGGTAATTCGGGAAGCGCTGCTTTCCGGGTCGTACTCAAAGACGACCTGAAGCAGGTGTCCCGGCTTGGAAAAGGAAGACTGGAATTTTTCCGTCAGACCGGAAACAATGCTCCCGTATTCTTCTACGCCCACATGCTTCAGGGAACCTTCAAGACGCAGAAGACTCACGAGACTTCCGTCGTCCGCCACCAGAACGTCGTCATCAACCGTTTCCAGTCGGCAGTAACCGTACACCGGTCCGGCGAAGACTTCAGAGATGGCGCGTATGCCGCAGTCTATGCCATTGACAAGTTTATCCAGCATCAGGATTCCCTCTTCAGAACGACCTGTTGAATCACCACCCCGCGCGGGGTGGTGGCCGTGGAGGCACGGCAGACAAGAACATTGGCGATAAGACGCTGGGTGCTTTCCACCCCCTGGCTTGATTCGTAGGAAACGATCAGGGGAAACTCGATGCGCCATGTGGCCTTCCCGCTGACCAGCCCGGAGGCGATGATGACCGGGGCACCGGTGGCAACGGATGAGGCGGAAAGCCGTTTTTCCTGAATCATGTTCAGAATCCCGGAGCTTTCCAGAGAGGAAAGGAAGGATTTGAACGTGTCGTCGTCGAAATTCGGTCTGACGGCTTCCAGCTTTTCGCGCCACTCCAGAAAGTTGAGCGACATGGCCCCGGTAATGGTGTCCGACACCCACGTCAGCAGCCCGCTCTGGGTAAGCAGCGGCTGGTCGAGAGGAACCAGAGGCGCGAGGCGCAAATCAGGCGTGGCGGCGAAATATCGGGGTTTCGGCTGATTCAGCAGAAGCAGCGCAATGACGGCCAGGCTGACCATCAGCGCCAGACTCAGGCCCAGCGCCAGTTTCATGGCGCGATGAAACTGGGTTCTGTACCAGCCGAGACCTCCGATAACGGCAGACGCGTCCGGGGCCGGAGACGAGGCATGAGGTTCCATGCTCAGAGCCTGCCCCGGAGCTTCCGGCAGGGAAGATGTTTCCTTTTTTTTGAACATGCTCATGCCTCGTCTCCTTTGAGGTTACAGGCCGAGATCACTCATGCCGGAGGTCTGATCGGCTCCGAAAAGCGTGGCCGAGCCGGAACCGAGGGTTTCTCCCAGACCGAGCAGCACGGCTCCGACCAGAATCTTGATAAGGCCGCCGGGATAGGTCGATTCGCCCTGGCGTTTGGTGGCCTTGTACATGTCCACGCAACCCCAGACGCCCATGCCCGCACCGGAGGCGTATCCGGCAAGGGTGACGCCCTTGGCGACGCCTTTGGCGTTTTCCGCCACATTTTCGCCGATTTCTCCGAAGGTGACGGCAGCCTGGACAATCTCAGGCATGAGGAGCCATACGGCGGCGACACCGATAACGGCGGCAGTCCAGCGCAGCGGGGAAATGGAGAGCTGATGATTGATGAAGTTCATAGAGTCCTCCGTACTCAGCCAATGATGTTGGCGATGTATGTTTGCACGTCACCGCCTACCGTGGCCCCCAGGCCGCGCAGGAAAGTGACAAGGTTGACCGCGAGAATGCCTCCGAACAGATGGACAAGGCCCCGGCTGAGATTCATGCTCTGGTTCGGCGTGTCGCGTATGAGACACAGCCCCCGCGCAATGCCGATGACGCCGATGGAGGCAATGGCGTACACGGCGAACTGGATATAGATGGAACCGGGGGACGAAGGCGGGCTGTAGCTCAGGGCCTGTTCCGAGCTTTGGTTGAAAACCGTCATGGACAGAGAATCCATGAGCGCGGGGAGATTCAGCAGCAGAACGGCACAGATGAAGCTCCAGATCGCTGTGGAGCGGTTGAAGCGTTGTTTCCGGCTGACGGCCTGAACAAGGGAGACAACGGCAAAGACAATGCCGATGAGATAGGCAAGCCGGATGATGACGGGCCACCATTGCTGCAAATGCGGAATGACGTTGGCAACGTAATTTTCCATGGCGTCACCTGTCCTTGACGTTCATGACCAGAACGCCCACGGGCGTGCCGCTTTCGAGCCTGACTGTGGGCGGTCGGTCGAAGTTTCTTTCAAAGATTTTTCCGGCCTTTTCGCCGACCTTTCCGGCGGCAATCCATGCCTGATCGCTGACGCTGTAGGTGTTCCAGACCATCTGGTCGGTTACGTCGTTGCCGTAGCCGTAGATGGTACTCTGGGCACCGCTGTAGCGTTTGGCCGTACCCAGTCCTTCCAGAAACGCCGAGGCGACCAGACCGCCCCACCGGCTGAAGAAATGAGTGTCCACGGAACTGGCTACCGAGGCTTCCGAGGTGGTGGGATCAACGGCATAGGATTCCACCTGGATGGTTTCGCCGGAGGGCAGAATGATCCGATTGAAGGCCAGAACAAGGCGTTCGTCATGGCGCTGGAAAGAGCCTGTGAGGCGGGCATTTCTGTATGTGCCTGAGGTGACGGTCGCCAGCACGGCGGACGGAACATCGGAGTTCACTCCCACATCTATGATGGCGTACAACAGGTCACCCGGTTTCACCGCAGGTCTGGAGGATGCAGCGACCGACGGCGTCCCGGAGGCAGGCTTCTTTTCGGAGTCCTGCTGGCCGGTCTCATCCTGGAACTCCCGGACATAGGCGATTTGTCCCTGCCCCACGGAAGCGCTGGCCAGTCTGGTGTCCAGTTCGGCCAGGTCATCCATCATCCTTTTGAGCATGGCGTTGTCCGTGCGCGGCGTCTGAACAGGTACGGTGCGTAACTGAGCAACCGGCGGAGGCGACGGAGGGGTATCCTGCTTCTTGACGACAACGGACTTTTTTTCTCCTATCGGCGTGGGAATGAAACTCGCACCGCTTTGAAGCGCCGCGTTGGCCTGTTGCGCGTCGTGTTCCTTCAACTTCTGGTTGTATTCCTCAGAGCCGACTCCGCCCGCCTGCCCGCTTACGGCTTCCGTTCTTGCCGCTGCCATTTTTGAGGTGCCGGACGGCTTTTCCGGCGTGAACAGCAGAAACGAGGCAAGAACAATGACAACGGCGGCAGCCAGCCCCAGAAGGCTGAAGAGTATGAATCGCCGCTTTTTTTCCATGCTGGTGATAGCCATGTGTCCGCCTTATTTGAGAGTATTTTTCAGAAGGATGGTCTGCACTCTTCCTTCACGGGAAAGCATGATTCTTGTCGTGACGGGCAGCTCGTAACATTTGGTGGAGCCTGCCCCGTTGACGACGGCAGTCCATGCCGGCCACATCAGGCTGTGCGTGGTTCTGACGTAATGTTTTCCGTTGTATTTCCAGGCCATCACGGCATCCGAATCCGGTTCGGAACGAAGACGCACGGCATCATCCGGGGGGACGCGGTCAAGAAAGGACAGCATGGCGGAGCTGGCGGTTTCCTTGATGGTGCTGGTCAGGGGAATCGCAGCCTTCGGACCATGGTGGGCGAGCTGAATCAGCACCAGCGCGTCGGCTTTGCGTTCAGGAGCGCGGACGGAATCCGACTCAAGCCTGATGACCAGCGGGATGTCCCGATTTTCCAGAGTGACCACGAGGGTTGACGTGGCATAGCCCTGTATGGGCATGACATTGAGCAGATTGCCTTCCGGCAGTTCCGGGCGGAGAACCTGAAACGAGGAAGGCCCTCCGTTGGTCACGGAAGTAATGGGCCACGGCTGACCGGTGGAGTCATGAAAAACCAGCGATGTGGCGATGTTGGCTGTGGTAAATACCTTGACCGGCGCACGACCGGGTTCCAGCGTGACGCGCACCGTTCGGGTCCGCAGGTCGGGGGAAACGGGCAAAAGCGCTCGTTCACGCTGATCCGACCGTTTCCGGTATTCCTGTATGTGTTCCTTATCCAGCGGCATCATCTGCCTCAGGCTTTCCTCAAAAAGCGCCTGCGCTTCCTGGGCCTTTTTCAGGTCCGAACCTGAGGGGGCGGGCGTTTTCTGTGTCGATTCTTCGGGCAAGGAGGCCGAGTCGGCGGATTGCCCGTGAACGGTCGCCATCGTTGCGGGGGGAAGAGGCGTCCGAGATGCGGCGGAAGTCTCTGCCTGGGCGTCCCACGGCAGCGAAAGCAGAGCCAGTATTCCTAAAGAAATCAGTTGCTTCACGGTAGCTCCTTATGCGTATGTCGGTATGGCTGGGGATTCGGAATTTCTGCCGAACAGCAGTTCCGGGCGGTGAAAATAGGAAATCGGCGTCTGCACGTTGGCAGCGGTGGGCGTATAGCGTCGTTCCTGTACTTTCCGACGGTACTCAAGAAGAAAGGCTACAATGCTCCTGGTGTTGTCCGCAGGAACATCTTCGGCCGCAGGAGCGCTGTGAATGGAGTGCAAATGCAGCCAGATGCCGAAAGCCATGGCCTCGTTGAAGGGAGCATCAAATTTTTCCGCAAATGCCCGGAAGAGAGGACGCAGTCTTTCTTTTTCCGCTTTCTGCCGTTCCTGGATGCGTTTTTCTTGTTCCTCTCTTTCCTGCATGGCCTTTTGCACGCCGGGATCAGGCCGCCGTCCCGAAGGAGAGCCGGAAGAAAGGGCATCGAGCCATCGCTGCCCGCGAAGCCAGTTCCCAAGCTGGGGGATGAATCGTCCCTGTTCCCGGTGCCAGCTTTCCTGAGCCATGCAATGCTGAAGAGCGGCGTGAAGTTCAGATACGGGAGGAAGCTGACCGCAACGGGCCAGACGGAACCAGGCAAGCCGGGCGAAGCCTTTTGCCTCTTTTTTGGGATAGAGATTCCATACGTTTTCAAAATCCTGTTCAGAAGAAATCCCACACCCCGCCGAAGGCGCAGAGAGAGCCGTAGGCTGCGGAGTCTCTTCTGTCGTTTTGGGGGGAAGGGGGGTGTTTTTTTCTTGTTTTTGTTTGTTAAAATTATTTATGTAGCCAGAACTTGACTTGTTGCAGGTAAAAAATCGTTCACTTCTTTCATAATTTGACTCGTCAGCGTTATTATGATATTCAGGTCTTATAAGGTAATACACAGAAGAGCGGTAATGCTCCTTTCGTATGGCAATGAGATTTTCACGCACCAGTTCAGCAAGATAATTTTTTACACTGCTGATGCTGCAAGAAAGGCGAGAAGCAAGAGTGGCATGGGACGGCCAACAATGATCTTTTTCAGAAGCATAGTTGCACAGTAAGGCATACATGACCTTTGCTCCAAGTGTGATGCGCTTTTCCAAAATAAATTGTGGAAGAATAGGACCAAAAATTTTTCCTTTAGGCGCAAATGTCTCCATATGTCTTTCTCCCGGCCAAGGAAAAAGATACTTTTGCAGAGCTGAATATTGACAACAGCCGGTAATTCAGCTATTGTTCTTTCAGATTCTTTTGAGAAAGAACAAATGTTCTGCAAGAAGCCGTTGGGGTGCCACCTGACGGCTTTTTGTTTTTCCAAAGCCTTTTTCATCCTCAAAACCTTGAGGCAGGTTGCGCTGAACTGCGCCTGTCGCATGACCTGCAAAGGATTGCTGGTGGCGCCCTGACAAAGCGGCGCTTGAGGAATCGCCGATCGGTCTGAAGGGATCTGAGGAACCTGAGCAGGCAGAGTGCTGTTTGCCGGGGGGATGGCAGAGGCTTCAACAGAAGACCTCTTCGCACATGAGACGCGGCAGAATCCTGGGCCGCTTCAGATGCGGAAGAAGCCTCCAGCGGTGCTTTTTCAGCACGGGAACAGGGCAGATTTTTTGAGGGAGCAGAGGGCGAAGAAGACGACTCCAGGAAGAGAAGACGGAGCCGTGAGAGAAGACAGGAAGAGAAAGGACGGTGAGAGAAGGGATGCTTTCAGCGGGCAAAAACAGGACGGCGCGCCGAGAGCATGGGTTACAAAAGCGGGTTACAAGCACAGAGAGTTTTGGTGACATTTTATGCCCCTCAATGTGCTATAACTCATTGAAATATAATGGCGGTAGGCGCATGTAAAACGGCTTTCACGCCGTCGACAGGGGTTCAAAT